>CAKZNJ010000533.1 GCA_937129505.1 uncultured Anaerolineae bacterium
CGCGGTCTGGTCGATGAACCGATTAACATCCGTGCCCTGAAACGTTTTGTCACCGATAAAGTGTATGCTGAGCCGCGACAGCCAGTCGAGCCAGCTCCAAGACTTTACCCTCAACAGGTGGCAATCATAGGGGCTGGTCCTTGCGGTTTGACAGCAGCCCAGGATCTGGTAAAGGCCGGTTATGGGGTGACCATCTTTGAAGCGATGCCCGTTGCAGGAGGAATGTTGCGCTTGGGCGTTCCAGAGTACCGCTTGCCCACTTCGATTATTGAGCGGGAAGTCCAGGATATTTTGGACTTAGGGGTTGAACTGCGCTTGAACACCCAGGTTAATAATCTGGATGATGTTTTTGCGGAGGGTTTTGACGCCGTCCTAATTGCGGTTGGCGCCCATGAGGGCATTCGTTTGCGTATCCCTGGGGCAAATCTTGATGGAGTCTTGGTTAACACCCATTTTTTGAGAGATGTCCGTCTAGGTAAATACGTCAAGCGCAGCGAAGATGGAAAACCTCTTGAAGAGGGCAAATACCAGTTGGGGAAGAACGTTTTGGTATTGGGGGGTGGAAATGTCGCTATTGATTGTGCTCGGACTGCCGTCCGATTAGGGTCCAACGTGGCGCTGGCTTGCCTTGAGTCAAGGGAAACCATGCCGGCGCATCCCTGGGAGGTGGAAGCGGCTGAAGAAGAAGGGGTAAAAATCTACAATGACCTAACTTTCGAACAAATTTTAGCGGATGAGAATGGGCGGGCTTGTGGAGTCGAGTGTATGCGGGTGGCATCGTTTCATTTCGATGAAACGGGGCGTCTGCACGTTGAGAAAATACCCCATTCAAATTTTGTCATTCCCTGTGATACGGTGATCTTTTCAGTGGGTCAGCGAGCAGGTTTAGCTTTTATCCCTTCCGATGCAGGGGTTGGTATCACCCAAAAGCAGACGATCGCCATTAATCCCAACACCATGGCCGCCACTCGCCCCGGTGTGTTTGCTGCCGGTGATAGTGTTTCTGGTACTGCATTCGTCATCGAGGCAGTAGCCAGCGGTCATCGAGCTGCGGAGTCGATTTTGCGTTATCTTCAAGGAGAAGCGTTAGAGAAACCACCGAAGCCAGAGCTACCGGTAGTGCGCTTGAGCCAGCAAGAAATTGAAGACCGCCTTGCGCGTGGGGAACTGCACCATCAGGGGCGTGTACCCTTACCAGAATTGCCCGCTGAGCAAAGAAGAGCATCTTTTGACGAAGTCGAAGGAGGCTATGATGATGATAGTGCTCAGGCTGAGGCAGCGCGCTGTTTGGCGTGCGGGGTTTGCTCTGAGTGTATGAGTTGTGTGTTTGCCTGCGGGGCGAAGGCAATCGACCATGATATGCCTCCTCGACAGAAGGAAGTTCAAGTCGGGGCAATGATCCTCGCCCCAGGCTACGAAATCTACAGAGCTGAGCTTTCAGAAGAATACGGCTTTGGCAGGTATCCCAATGTTATTACTTCCCTGCAATACGAGCGTTTTCTTTCTGCCTCAGGGCCGACTTTTGGGCATCTAAAAAGGCCCTCGGATGGACAGCAACCAAAACGAATCGCATTCCTCCAGTGCGTTGGCTCGCGCGATCAAAGCCATGATTACTGTTCTGCCGTCTGTTGCATGTATGCGACCAAAGAAGCCATCATGACCAAAGAGCATCACCCAGAGATCGACATCCAAATTTTCATGATGGACATGCGGGCGTTCTCAAAGGGGTACTGGGCATACTTTGAACGGGCTGAAAAGAGATATGGCGTGAAATATACCCGTTGTCGAATTAGCTCCGTAAAGGAAGATCCATTGACACATAACTTGTGGGTCACCTATCAGGAGCAAGATAACAGCCTGATAGCACGGGAGTTCGACTTGGTGGTTTTATCGGTTGGCATGGAGATCTCAGAAGAGGTTCGGAGCCTGGGGAGAAGATTGGGTATTGAACTGGATCCGTATGGCTTTTGTCACACGGTCCATTTTAACCCCGTGCAGACCACACGGCCAGGTATTTTTGCAGTGGGTCCCTTCCGAGAGCCGAAAGATATCCCCGAATCCGTTGTTGAAGCGAGCGGTGCAGCCGCTTGTGCTGCAGCGCAACTTAGCAATGCCCGCTTCCAACTGACCAGCGTTCCAGAGTTCCCGCCCGAACGCGATGTCAGCCAAGAAGAACCGCGCATTGGCGTTTTCGTGTGTCACTGCGGTTCGAATATTGGGGGATATTTGGATGTGCCAGCAGTCACCGAATATGCTCGCCAACTACCGTACGTAGTCCATGCAGAAAATAATCTGTACACTTGTTCACAGGATAGTATTCGCCATATCACCGAGCAAATCAAAGAATTGAAGCTAAATCGGGTGGTTGTTGCCTCCTGCACACCGCTGACCCACCAGCCGCTCTTCCAAGATGTATTGCGGGCGGCAGGTCTCAATCCTTACCTGTTTGAAATGGCGAATATCCGTAATCAATGTTCCTGGGTGCACTCCCATGACTGGGAAACGGCAACCGAAAAAGCTTGTCAGCTTGTCCACATGGCGGTTGCGAAAGCAGTGCATCTCACCCCCCAGAAAACAGTCGCTGTGCCAATTGAACACTGCGCCTTGGTAGTGGGAGGGGGTATTAGCGGCATGGCAGCGGCTTTGAATTTAGCTCAGCAAGGTTTCGAGGTGCATCTTATCGAAAAAGAGGCTGATTTAGGTGGCAATTTAAAACGTGTCTTTACGACTTACCGCATCAGTGAGGTGGACATCACAGAGACATCGCCCCAGAAGTTATTAGAGTACCATGTGCAGCAGATTCAGAATCAACCTCGAATACACGTCCATACCCGCAGTCGGGTTGTGGATTTCAAGGGTTTTAGCGGCAACTTTGTAAGCAGGGTGGAGAACGAGGAAGGACAACGCACAGAAATTCGACATGGGGTGACGATACTCGCCATCGGAGGGCAGGAGTATCGCGACTGCGAATATGGCTTGGGCAGTTATTCTGCTGTTATGACGCAACTTGAATTAGAGGACAAGATTGCTCATCAGCCAGAACAAATCAACCAATGGAAATCGCTTGCCATGGTTTTGTGTGTCGGTCCTGCTGAGCAGTATTGTAGTCGAATATGCTGCACTGTCGCTCTGAAGAATGCTGTTGCCTTAAAGGATATCAATCCCAACTTACAAGTGGTGATCTTCTATAAGGATATTCGAACCTATGGCTTCAAAGAGCGCCTGTATGCGAAGGCGCGAGAGAAGGGGATTCTCTTTATCCGTTACACGGATGAAGATCCTCCCCAAGTGATCGGGGAAAATGGAAGTGGAAAAGTGACCATTATAGCCAAAGATCATTCTTTGAACCGCAACATCCGCTTGCAAGTAGATGCATTGGCTTTATCCATGCCCATTGTACCATCGGAAACCGCTCATGAAGTGTCGAAACTCTTCAAAGTACCCCTTGGGACGGAGGGATTCTTCCAAGAAGCGCATGTCAAATTGCGCCCTGTGGATGTCCCCACGGAGGGAATCTACATCGCCGGCATGGCACATTATCCAAAATTGGCGGATGAAAGCATCATCCAAGCTCAGGCAGCCGCTTCTCGAGCGGGAAGGATTTTGAGTCAAAAAGCCATGGTTGCTGGCGGCAGGGTGGCAATTGTGGACTCCTTCAAATGCACTGCCTGTTTAACCTGCGTGCGGATTTGTCCTTTCAATGTCCCTCAGATCAAATCAGACCTGATAGGGGTGGGCGGAATCCAAGGCGCAGCGTACATCGAAGCAGCTGTTTGTCAGGGTTGCGGCACCTGTGTAGCGGAATGCCCCGCTCAAGCGATTCAGTTGATGTATTTCACGGATACTCAAATTTTGGCGAAAATATCTGCTTTGTGCGAAGCTGAAGGTTGGCAAGAGTTATGCCTAGCGTGAATTCGAATTATCAGATTGTTGCCTTTTGTTGCCAGTATTGTGCTTATGCAGCTGCTGACTTGGCGGGAGGGTTACGTTTGCAATATCCCCCGCAGGTCAAGATTATCCAAATCCCCTGTACTGGGAAAATGGATATCCTCTACGCTTTGCAATGTTTCGAGAAAGGGGTGGATGCCGTGATAGTAGCGGGTTGTATGCCCGGCGACTGCCACTTTTTAGAGGGGAACTACAATGCCATCCGCCGGGTGGAGCGGGTAAAAGACCTTCTAAGGACAATCGGTTTGGAACCTGAGCGGATCAAGATGTATCATATCTCTTCATCGATGGCGAGTCAGTTTGTGTCTGCTATCGAAGAGATGCTCACCATGGTAGAAAAACTTGGTCCGAACCCGCTGCGGTCTATTGATAAGGCAAAGCAAAAGGAAGCGATAAGCAAAGGAGCGGGTTGAAATGATAAGCCATACAACCCGAAAGGGTTCTTTGTTGAGTTTGGAGGTGATCGATGATCGTTGCTGAACAAAAACCGTTTGAAGAGATCAAAAGCTTGATCGGGTCAGCCAAAAAAGTGCTGGTGGTTGGGTGCGGCACTTGTGTCACCGTTTGTTTTGCAGGAGGGTCGCGCGAGGCAGCGATTTTGGCAACTTCCTTGCGAATGGCGTCGAAACTGGACGGTGATCCCAAAGAGGTCACGGATGTAACCGTTCAACGCCAATGTGAGTGGGAGTACCTCGATACCATTGCCGAACAGGTAGGTGAGGCGGAGATTTTGCTTTCGCTGGGTTGCGGAATTGGCGTGCAAGCGATAGCCGAACATTTTCCGAAGACATGGGTAGTACCCGGCTTGAACACCTCATTTTTGGGACTGCCTTCCGAGCAGGGGGTATGGGTAGAGCGGTGTGCGGCGTGTGGCGATTGCATTTTGGGGCTTACGGCAGGGGTGTGTCCGATAGCGCGTTGTTCGAAGTCATTATTAAACGGGCCATGCGGCGGTTCGCAGGAGGGTCATTGTGAAGTCAATGCTGAAATTCCGTGTGGTTGGCAATTAATCTACGACCGTTTGACCTCTTTAGGCAAAACGGAACTGCTCTATGAAGTTCGTCCTCCAAAGAATTGGCGAACGTCGCGTGATGGAGGTCCGCGCAAAATCGTCCGACCCGACCTGCGCTTGAGCGAGGAGGAGTAAAAGATGGTTGACCACTACGAATCAAACGGTTATTTGAGCGGCTCGAATTTGGAACGAGTCCTTAAAGCGGGTCATTTCGCAGTGACCGCGGAACTAGGCCCCCCTCAGAGTGCGGATGGTGAGGTCATCTGTAGAAAGGCGGCTTTACTGCGGGGTTATTGCGACGCGGTCAATATTACAGATAACCAGACTGCCATTGTGCGGATGTCGAGTATAGGAGCAGGGGCAATTCTGGTCAGAGAAGGATTAGAACCGGTTATTCAAATGACCTGCCGGGATCGCAACCGCTTGGCGATTCAAAGCGATCTTTTAGGAGCATACGCTTTGGGGATGCGGAATGTCCTCTGTCTCACCGGAGATCATCAGACCTTTGGTAACCACCCCGAGGCAAAGAATGTTTTTGACATTGACTCGGTGCAGATGATTCAACTGGTAAAGGGTTTGAGAGATGAGCGAACCTTTCAATGTGGCGATCCTCTCAAGGGATTAGAGCCCCGCTTTTTCATCGGCGCGGCCGAATCTCCTTTTGCCGATCCGAAAGAATTTCGCCCATATAGATTGGGGAAGAAGATCAAAGCCGGAGCAAATTTCATCCAAACCCAATTGGTTTTTGACATACCGGCTTTCGAGGCATTCATGGAAAAGGTGCGTTTGTTGGGTTTGCACCAGCAGGCATACATTTTAGCCGGAGTGGGGCCGCTGAAAAGCCCGGCGATGGCAAAATACATGAAGGAGAGCGTACCGGGAATCTTAATACCGGATGAATTGATCCAACGACTTGATGAGGCTGGCAAACCCTGGGCAGGGAAGAGCAAGGATGAATTATCCAAGGAAGAGAAAAAAGCCCGCGCAGAAGCATGGAAACAAACAGGCATCCAAATCTGTACCGAGCTGATTCGAAAGATTATGAACATTGAGGGTGTGGCTGGTGTACATATTATGGCAATTGAATGGGAAGAAGCCGTTGAGCCAATAGTCAAAGGGGCAGGTTTGTATCCGCGACCGGTGGTTGAGCCAATTGCGGCCTGAAAGGGAGTAGAACGGAGCGCGTGATGGAAAAAGAGAATTTGTCCAATCCGCCAATCGTCGAGATTCGACCTCATTTAGCCCAACGGGTTGAACAAGAGCTAGGGCATAATGTTTATCTGTGTTACCAATGTGTGAAATGTACTAGCGGTTGCCCGATGAGTGAATTCTTCGATTGGCAGCCCAATCAAATTATGCGCGCGTTGCAACTAGGACAGGAGGATATTGCCTTACACAGTAGGACGCCTTGGTTGTGTGCTGCCTGTCAGACGTGTACGACCCGCTGTCCCCAAGGATTGGATATTAACGGCATTATGGAGTTCTTAACTCGCGAAGCGGTTGCTAGGGGGATCAAGCCACCAGCTCCTGAAGTGGCGACCTTTAATCGCGCTTTCTTGCGCCAAGTCCATCTCTGGGGGCGCTTATATGAGCCGGGCTTGATGATTGAGCTGAAGTTATCGAATCTGCGCAGTTTATTCGAAGACATCGGCTTATACACGCGCATGTTGCGGAAGAGAAAGGTGGGCTTTTTCCCAAAAATGGTTCGTCCGCCGCGCCGACCAAAGGCACGCAGCGTTTTACCTCAAGCGATCGCTTATTACCCCGGTTGTTCGCTGCATTCCAGCGCAAAAGAATTTGACCAATCAGCCCGAGCAGTCTGTCGAGCGTTGGATTTGGACATCTATGAACCGAACGGTTGGGTATGTTGCGGCTCTAGCGCTGCCCACCGAGCTGACCCTGAGGCTGCAGTCAAACTGCCATTAATAAACTTGAAGCTTTTTGAGCAGAGCGGATTTAGTGAGGTAACCATGCCTTGTGCCGCTTGTTATAACCGCCATCAGGCGGCTTTGTACGAGATCCGTCATCACCCTCAGACACGACAAGCTATCGAAAAAGAATTGGAGTATCATTTTCAAGACTCAATTCGCGTGACAACGCTGGTGGAGGCAGTCTATAACCATGCGGGGACAACCAAAGTTGCAGAGCGAACCAAACAAAACCTCAAGGGCTTACGGGTGGCTTGTTATTATGGATGCCTTATGACACGTCCCCCTCATGTGACGGGGGCTCTCCATGTGGAGAATCCCACTGAAATGGAAAGTTTGTTGGCTGCAGCGGGCGCGCAAGTGATCGACTGGTCGTATAAGACAACCTGTTGTGGTGCTGCGCACTCGTTGACGCGACCAGAGATTGTATGGCATCTCAGCTCAAATATCCTTATCGAAGCACAAAAGGCGGGTGCTGAAGTCCTTGCTGTGGCTTGCCCCCTGTGTCATACGAACTTAGACGCCCGCCAATTTCAGATGGGGCTGGATAGATCCCTGCCTGTATTATATTTCACCCAGTTATTGGGCATTGCGTTTGATTTGTCACCGTCGCAAATTGGTTTGGAAAAGAATCTTACGGATCCATTTCCGCTCCTTCGCTCCAAAGGTTTAATCCAGTAATCTCATTCGTTTTCGCCTGATGACCCATTTCGGCTTCTCCGCTACAGGCATTCCGGAGAGCAAAAGATGAAAAAGATGGATCATCATTTAGAAGTTATCGATCCGATCGAGGCGATGCAAGAGCTTTTGATACGCACTTGGTCGGAGATGTGCCGCTTATATGAGCTCAATACAAGTTTGCCGGACATTCAAATGATTTTTGAACAAGTGGATTTGGAGGATGCCTGTATTGCTGCTGAAAAGATCATCGTCAATCTCCTCCTTGAGGTGATGGAGTCGGTGGGGCGTTTTTCGCCTTTCTATCGCCAACCGCCGCGCGCCTTTGGAGTAACGTCTTATCGCAATCCCAACACGCAACGAGTTGAGTGGATCTTGGCACCCGAGGGGCATCGGCGCTGGGAGGCAACCTTGAGCCAACTGGAATGGCTGCTCAGTCAGTATGGTGGGATCTTGCAGGCGGTGATTCTGGTTGAAGGCTTAATGGTTCGCAGTACGCCAAGTGACCCTCAAGTCCTGGCGTATTGTCATTGTGAACCTCCCCATGCGATCCAGCTCAAGCGGTCGCTGGTCCAAAAACGGGAGATCATTTGTGATACCTGTAAACAGCCGTACGAGATGGCCGAACGATTAGCGTAATCGAGATAGATCCATAGAGGGGGTATTTAGGGGGTTGGATAAATTGTGTCCTTCCAAAGGTGTGTAGGAATTGATTTTGCCTTTCATTCTGATGGAGCACAGCGCTTAATTCCGCCTTGTGGTTCCATCGGAGCGGCGCAGCTTTTATACATTCTTATAAAAAACATCTTTTTGGAAGAATTTGCTCAAAATTGCTCATTTCTGATTTGAACAAAATCTTGCAAATTCCATCAAAATATTTTATAATGATGGACAAATTTGTTCGTTTCTTTCACCTTCCGCTAGAGACAGGCACTCAACCGGTGAGTAAAACCCTAATTCCAGCTCAAAGGCGCGAACGAATTCAAGAGTATCTTGCATTGCATCGCATTGTCCCTTCGTCAGAGCTAAGCCGTTTGCTCAAAGTGTCCGAAGCAACTGTGCGACGCGACCTTGAATGGCTGGAAAGAGAAGGGATTGTCGAACGGACTCACGGTGGGGCAGTTCTCAGTCGGCGAATGCGCATGGAGCCCCAATATATGCAGCGCGCCACCCGCTACATGGAACAAAAGCGGGCAATTGGACTTAGCGCAGTGTCTTTTATCGAAGAGGGGGATATCATCTTCATCAACAGTGGGACAACTACGACCCAGATGATCAAGCAAATCCCTCGCGATGCGAGCATTACGGTCTTTACCAATAATCTACAGGCAGCTTTAGAGGTAGGAGAAGTTGGGTATGAATTGATCCTATTGGGGGGTAATTTTCAACCGACTTCGAATTCCGTAGCCGGCCGTTTTGCAATTGAAATCCTTGACCAAGTTTATGCCGATAAAGCTTTTGTCAGCGTGGATGGTATCAGCTTACGCCATGGATGTACGGTTCCATCTAGTGTGGAGGCAGAACTCATCCGAAAAATGCTGGAACGTACTCGAGGAGTACGCACCATTTTAGTTGACCATTCTAAATGGGGCATCGTCTCGAATTTTCAAGTTACCCGTTTAGACCAAATTCATCGCCTGATCACAGATGATGGGCTCGATCGGCACACTCGCGAAATGTTAGCTAATTTGCCTATAGATGTTGTCATTGCCGAGCTTCCGCATTAAGCGGATAGATTTGTCGGCAATTGAGTGTTTGGTAAAAAAGAATCTTGCTTGTTATTTTGGAGGCTCTGCATGTCTTTCCTGTTTAAGAAAAACAAAAAGAAATTTACCCGCATTTTTTTTGCGACGGATATTCATGGGTCAGAACGCACTTATCGAAAATTCCTGAATGCTGGCAAGTTCTACGATGCCAATGTACTGATCATGGGGGGCGATATAACTGGGAAGTTATTGATCCCCATCATCAAAGAAGGTAACGGACGTTATCGAGCTACCTTGCAAGGAACAGTTCACCATGTGGAGGGCGATGAAGAGCTCAAAAATTTGATCGAGCGAATCGGATTGCTAGGTTTTTACTACAAGGTAATGGATGAAGATGAGTTCAACTCGTTGCAAAATGACAAAGCAGCAGTGGATGAGCTTTTCCATCAACTGGCGCGCGAGCGTTTGAATAACTGGATTGACTTAGCTGAAACCCGCCTGAAAGGCACCGGAATCCGCTGTTTTGTAACGGGAGGCAACGATGATGATCCTGAGGTTCTAAGCGTCTTGAAACGCAGTGGAACCGAGGCTTTTGTTGCCTGTGAAGGCGAGGCAGTGTTGATTGACGAAGACCATTATATGATTAGTGTTGGTTATAGCACTCCCACACCTTGGAATACACCGCGGGAGATCAGTGATGAACAGTTAGGCGCCTATATCGAAGAGATGGTCAAAAAGGTGCCGGATATGAACAAAGCTATTTTCAACTTTCATGATCCCCCTAAAGATTCTACCTTGGACACTTGTCCAATGTTGGATTGGAGCACCGATCCACCTACACCGATTGTCAAAGCAGGACAAATCGTCATGCATGGTGCCGGCAGTGCCTCTGTCCGCCAAGCGATCGAAAAGTATCAACCAACGCTGGGATTGCACGGCCATATCCATGAGTCACAAGGGGTAATCAAGATCGGCAGAACCACCTGTGTCAATCCGGGCAGTGAATATGGTGAGGGCATTCTGCGCGGTTGTTTGGTAAACCTACTTGAAGGTAAGGTCGAGGGTTACCAAATGACTAGCGGATGATCAAAATCAATTATCCAATGGAGGTGAGATGGTTTTCGATTCTTGCATTTGGTTTGATCAAGGAATTAATGTAACTCATTCGAGAACTTAATTTAGAAAGGAGTTCGATATGGCAACAGCGGTGGCAAAACCGGAGGTGTTTACCCGTAAAGCCTCAGGCTTAGTGCGGGTCATGTCTCCCTATTCAGCTTTTATTTACAATATTTTGACCATGGGCCTTATTTTCCCATGGACCTACTTGTGGGGACCCGGCGCTCTACCCGGCGGAAGTTTGTTCTGGGGTATTATTCTAGCCATGCTCTTCGAGGTGCCGATCGCCTTTACCTATGTATGGCTCTCCACTGCAATGCCCCGCTCGGGTGGAGACTATGTCTTCCAAAGCCGTGCGTTTGGCGGTTTTTGGGGCTTTACCATCCTGATGTCGGGATTTGTGATTTGGATTTTGCAGTGGGTTGCCTTGTCCGGCTGGCTTCTTTCATATTTGGGTTTCGCACCTTTGTTCTTGGGGCTAGGGGCAACCCTTGCTAATCATTCCTTATCCCAAATCGGCGTGTGGTTTACAACTCCCTGGGGGATTGTAATTGTCAGTATTATCAATGCTCTCCTCTCGATGCTTTTGCTGGTTAGTGGCTTCAAGAACTATGTCAAGTTTCAATATGTGATGTTCTATGGCATTTTGATTGCCTTTGCGACAATGTTGGTCGTTTTGTTCACTACTCCTACATCCGAGTTTGTGGAGCGGTTGAATGCCTTCGCGGTTGCTTCTGGAGGCGCTCCGAACTTCTATCAAACCGCTAAGGAAGCCGCAATTGCTGCTGGCGTAGATCTCAATCCACCGTTTAGCTTTTTCAATACCTTAATGGTTGCTGCTGTCGCTTGGACAAGCTTGCAATGGGCAACCTATTCCGCGGAACAGAACGGCGAAATTAAGGATGCCCGCTCTTTCAAGAGCCAAACCTTCATTCTGGTTGGTTCTTTGATCATGACCGGCATATTGTTGGCGATTCTCGGTGTAGCCTTCCAACGCGTAGGTGGTACAGAATTCCTGTATATTGCCGGAGCTGGGTACTGGTCGGGAGTTTCGGAAGCTACCATCAGTGGTTTCTGGCTCTGGCCGAACATTTTGGCTGTCGCTCTTACCGCTAGCCCGATTGTTGTTATCCTGATCGGCATTGGGTATATCTTAAATTCCTTCCAAATCGTCAACAACTGCTACATCGGTGTAACCAGGATCATGGTAGCTATGTCTCTCGACCGATTGCTACCGGCTTGGTTCTCAGAGGTTAGCGAAAGATTCCATACGCCGGTCAATGCTCACATTGCCTACTTCCTAGCTAGCATTCCGGTCATCTTACTTTACAACCTCTATGGTGGTTGGGCATCTCTGACCCTCGGTGTGACCTTTGCCTGTGGATATGTCTTTGCCTCCAGTAGCTTCGCCGGAGCGGTCTTCCCTTATCGAGCCAAAGAGATTTATGAAGCTTCACCAGGGGCAAAGTATAAAT
>CAKZNJ010000534.1 GCA_937129505.1 uncultured Anaerolineae bacterium
AATTTTTTACGACAATTATTATCGCATTTCAACAAAATGACGGCTAGTGTAAACTGTCATATTCCAACCTAACAAACTTCCTAACCTATTCGATTGACCATTTGAGAGAATATTAAGGCGAGGAAGTAGCGTTGAGGCGTTGCGCGTTGATGTCTGCCAATATCCGCTCATAAGCTTGTTGCATGGCAACTCGATGACTCATCCCTTGAAACAGCACTGCTCGTAAATATCCCCCCATCTGCTTGGCGAGAATCTCCATCTCTGGCAAAGAAGGGTAAGCTACCCCCCCTTCAAGCGCATTGATCGTTTGGGTCACAAAGGGATCACCAATATTGATCGTGCCTCCATTCTCAGCCAATTGATCTGCTCTTACAGCAGGAACCAAACCAACATTGCCCAGGCTTGAAAGAACTTCGCCGCTGAAAAGGGATTGCAAAAACAACCAGGAAATATCATCTTCCTCCTTAAGCGTGTGCCGCGTTAAGAAAACCCCTTCGCTTTGGACAAATCCCGCTAGGCGGCCCTCTTGGTAAAAGGGCCAAGGGTCAATAGCTAAGTTAGGGGGACCAATCTCACCCGCCAAGAGATAGCGGTTCCAACTTCCTTCGATAATCAACCCCACTCGCCCTTCTTGAAACAATCTAAAGTCTTCATCGGAATTAAATTCGGTCATCCCCACCTGTTCAAAAGCTTTTAACAAATCTAACCATTCTAGGGCATAGCGAAAATCTTCCTCTTGAAAGGCGGGCATGCCCTCCGCCGTGAGCAGCAATCCCCCCAGCCCGATAAGATGACCGCCGGAGAAGTAAAAGCTACGCTCTAAATTAGCGCCTACGATCCCGGCTTGTGTGGCAGTGGTCGCATAAGCTCTCATCTGCTCAAAGGTTTGGGCGGAGGTCGAAAGAATACTCTTGTTACGATATAAGACTACCCCCTTCATGGTTATCGGCAAACTAATCCGTTTGCCGCGATAAACACCGGTCTCGAGCGCAGGCGCATTCAATAAGCCGATAAGGTTTTCCGAAGCTCGTTGATCGAGCTCTACGACATACCCTTGCTCATAAAAACGCCCTCCCCATTCAGCAGGAGCGATGAGCAGTGTTGGACCGGCACCTTGGCTCATGGCTTCCTCAAATCGAGCGGCTAAATCAAGCGCAGGAACGTAAAGGACATCAAATTGCACCTGCGGATAGGAGGATTGAAAGACCGAAATAGCTCGAAATAAGGTTGAGCGTTGGGTTTCATCCCATGAATGCCAAATGGAGACCGTCCCCTCAATGATGTCTGGGGTTGGCGATAAAGTCGGCGAAGGCAGCGGCGTAGGCGAGGACGTTGGTGTAACCGTAACTCTACTGCCTTGCCCTGTCGCGCCACAGCCGCTACCCAATATGCTGAGAAGAAATGCACACCCCCATAGTTTCAAGAGAACCATTGCTGGCAGTTGTCCGCCCGCTATGCTTTTCTTCGCTTTCCATTGAATGCTCACACGTCGATTATAAACCCAAAGCGACCTCACTTGATAAGGCTTAAAAAAGCCTCCACGACTCGAGGGTCAAACAAAATACCCGCTTGCTCTTTGAGATAAGCGCGCGCATCTTCTTCACTCCAGGCGGCTCGGTAGGGACGATCGGAGCATAAGGCATCATATACATCT
>CAKZNJ010000535.1 GCA_937129505.1 uncultured Anaerolineae bacterium
CTTTCCAAATCCCTGGCACGCCGTTTGAAGAGGAAGAGCGGGTCATCTCTGCCCCATTGATCATAGATGGCAGAGCGGCTGGGGCAATTACGTTGGACCGTAACCAAATCGATTTTGGCGAAGAGGATCTGCAAATCGTCGAAGCCTTCGCTGCCTTTGCCTCCACCACCTTGAAAAACGCTCAGCTCTATGAGCAACTAGCCAAAGAAAGCGAAGAACGCCGCCAAGCAGAGTATGCCCTACGCCAGAGCGAATCTCGTTACCGCCACTTGGTTGAAAACGTCCCCGTGGGCTTGTACCGCACGGATAAAGACAATCGTCTGCTCGATGCTAACCATACATTTCTACGCATGTTTGGTTTTGAGGGTGATAAGGTACCCCAAGGTCTGGACATACGCGATTTTCTCGTCGATCCCCAAGACCTGGAGCGAGAAAACGAATTGATCGACCACCAAGGGGTAGTGCGCGGCTACGAAATGCAAATCCGTCGCACTGACGGGAGTACCCTATGGATACGAGACACCTTCCAAGCGGTTTTTGATGAAAACGGCGACCTGTTGTACTATGAAGGCAGCATTGAGGATATTGGGCACGAAAAGCAGGTCGAACGCATCGAAAAGGCGCTCTTTGAGATCGCTCAAGCAGCCCTTCTTACCCCTTCGCTGAACGACCTTTTTGCCCGAGTTCATCAGATCATCTCCGATCTCATGCCAGCGAAGAACTTTTATATCGCTCTGTATGACCCCGCAAAGGACCAACTGCGCTTCTCCTATTTTGTTGATGAGTATGATCCTCCACCTCCTCCCAAACCTTTCGGCAAGGGATTGACCGAATATGTCATCCGCCACCAGAAGCCCTTATTGGTGGACGCAGCCGAATTTGCGCAAATGGAGGCTCAGGGAGAAGTCGAATCAATTGGGACGCCTTCCATCGATTGGCTGGGCGTCCCGCTGATTAGCACAGGCGGTCAGGCAATCGGAGCGCTGGTCGTCCAAACCTACGACGAAGGAATACGCTATTCATATGGCGACCTGAACGTGCTGAGTGTAGTCTCTGCCCAAGTTGCCCTTGCTATCGAGCGCAAAGCCGCTGAAGAGGAAATCAAGCGCCAACAGGAGTTCTTGCGCCAAATTATCGACATTAGCCCCAGCATGATTTACATCAAAGATCGCCAGAGCCGTTATGTTTTGGTAAACCAAGCCCTTGCAGATGTCTATCAGACCGATATTGACAACCTGATTGGAAAAACTGATGCAGATTTTCACCCCCACCCAGAAGAAGTCAGCGTTTATCATCAAAGCGACCAGCAAGTCATTCACACCCTGCGCGAAAAAGTCCTGCCCGCTGTGCCGCTTACCGACGCGAAGGGGCGCAAACGCTGGTATCACACCGTCAAGCGCCCCTTAATTGGCTTTTTCGAAGATGTGCATGTATTGGGCGTGTCCACCGAGATCACCGAACGCAAACTGGCCGAGGAAAGACTATCCTATAACGCCTATCACGATGCGCTGACCGGTTTGCCCAACCGCCTTTTGTTCACCGACCGCCTTGAGCACCTTCTCAACCGCCTCAGACGGCAAAGCAATAGAGAATGGTTTGCCGTGTTGTTCT
>CAKZNJ010000536.1 GCA_937129505.1 uncultured Anaerolineae bacterium
AAGCAAGTTCTTTGATTAAGGAGGTCCAAATGATCTATAGAATTTTGGATTGGGTTGACAGTCATATCCCTCTGCCGCGCGCAAACGCCCACTGTGACATCCCTTGTGGTATCTATGATCCCATCGTTGCCCAGATTGCTGCACTGACGGTGGTACGCATGATCGATCTCATGAAAGATCTCGAGAGCCGCGAGACGGTCTCTAAATTGGACTATCACAACAGTATGTCGCGATATATTGCCATCAAGGAAGAACATGCTGAAAAAGCCAAGCAAGAAGTGCGCATTATTTGGGGGGATTATTTCAAAGCTCATCACCTCGAGACCTATCCGCAGTTACACGGCGTAGTGCATCAGATCATGAGCCTTGGATCGAAGGTTCGCCAGAGTGTTGACCGAGCTGCAGCCGAGCAGTTTGTAGAAGCCATCAATGAGTTTGCCCAAATCTTTTGGGAGACCAAAGGTGTCCCGACCAAACGTGCCAAAGCGCCGTATGCTCCGAACCTCGAATTGGTTTACCCTGTCTTAGAATGATACGTCTGCTGCGCGTGCGCGGTCAAAGTATGTCTCCTCAGATAGAAGATGGGGATTTTGTGCTGGCATTGAAACCTTCCATCTTCTCCCCTATCCGAACGGGCGACACGATTGTATTCCATAAAAAGCCCTATGGAATATTAATTAAACAAGTTGAAGGGTTGGATGAGCACAGGCGCTTGATTTGGGTGCGGGGGACTCATCCCGATAGTTTGGATAGCCATACCTTTGGGGCGGTGCTACCGGATGAATTAATTGGCAAAGTAGTAGCTTATTTTTCTCGAACTTGAACGACGCACCTTCTCGACCGCCCGTTTCACCGCTGCTGGCTTTTCTATGGGGAATCTTAGCTATATCTAGCGGCTCGATCTTAGCGCGCCAAGCTTTGCAATATGCCTCGCCCCTGGTTGTCTCCGCTTACCGGCTCGGAATTGCAACCTTCATCCTTTTGCCGATCGTTTGGCTTCGCAAACGGCATGAGATAACTGCTCTACGGCGTAAAGACTTCGCCCTCGCCATTTTAGCGGGCCTGTTTTTAGCCTTCCATTTTGCGAGCTGGATCTCGTCTCTCATGTACACCACTGTAGCGAGTTCAGTCGTGCTGGTCTCGACCTCCCCCTTATGGGTTGCCCTGTTCGCCCCTATCCTGCTGCGGGAAAGTATCCAAAGGGGTACGGTCGTGGGGATGTTGCTCGCCCTGGGGGGGACGGTTCTCGTTGGGTTAAGTGAAAGCTGTCAATGGTTGGCTGGCGAGCTTCGCTGTCCCCCTTGGCAGGATTTTTTTGCTGGTCAAGCCCTTTGGGGGGATTTATTGGCGTTGTTTGGAGGCGTCTTTGCAGCGTTTTATTTGCTTGTCGGGCGTTTTTTACGGCCTCGTCTTTCCCTGTTGAGTTATATTTTTGTCGTTTATGGCATCGCCGCCTTGGTTTTGGTGGTCTGGGTGGGACGGCTCAATCTCTCGTTTGTATCGTATCCGCCGCCCGCCTTTGGTTGGTTTGTTGCCCTAGCCATCCTACCTCAACTTTTGGGACACTCAACCTTTAACTGGGCGTTGCGCTATGTTCCCACTTCCTTTGTTTCGATCGCCTTGCTGGGAGAACCACTTGGATCAACCTTCTTAGCCTATCTATTTCTCAACGAGACCCCCACCGCGATGCAATTGTTCGGCGGAGGATTGATTTTAGCTGGTTTAGTGATATCTTCCCTTTACCAGAAGAATTCAGAATGAATTCCCCTGTGATTGATCGTCTCTCTCTTTCCAAAATTTCCTAGACCAACCTTACTCTCAACATAAGGTAGAATCAATTCAGAAAGTTGGCTGTGAAAACCTATTTGTCGTATGGCTAAATCGAATTCCAAAGACAAACCCCCTATTGATCAAGCTCCCCATACGGTAGAACAAGAAAGCGTTGCCATACTCACCATATTGGGGCGATTTCGGCGGTATGGCAGAGATATTGGGGGGGTCTTATCGCTTGCTCTAGCTGCCATGACGCTGATCGGGCTTCTCTTCCCTTGGCTCACGGGAGGACTCCTTGCACACTGGGTTCGTTTTTTACGTTTGTGGTTTGGCTGGGGAAGCCTGTGGATTGCGGCTGGTTTGATCTGGATGGGTATCTTGCTCTTCTACCGCGAGCGTATTCCGGCGGGGAGGCTATGGAAAAAACTGTTGGGCTGGGAAGCGG
>CAKZNJ010000537.1 GCA_937129505.1 uncultured Anaerolineae bacterium
CCTTCATGGCTTTCTCTGCGCTTTGCTGACCCAAGAAACACGCATGGGCGTACTTTTGCCCTTGACGCAGGAATCGCGCTGCATCCAGATCTTCAGCGGCAGTTTGCCACCAACGCTTGGCTTCATATAGAGCCTTGGTGCGACTTATAAAGCACTTTTCCTTCTTTTAGAGCCTGGGCGATGAAGGGACGGTTAGCTATGCTATCCAGTTCGGCGGGGGTAAAAATCAGTACCTCAACGCTACGATGGGGCAGAGCTTTATTGAGCTCCAAAAACAATCCATCCTACTTTCAAAAAGCATTTGCCCTAAGCGGTAGCGTTTTCCCCAAAGTTAGCAAAATTTCAAAAAGCCTGCGTTCTCTTGTGCTATCATAAAATAAAGAAGGGAGTGATAAATGGACAGTGAGGTGCTAAAATCTCCAGCCGCCTTTCTCAACAGTATGTTGGGGGAGGTACCCATTGCGTCTGTTTTAAGCGAATATGAACAGTGGTGGGTTGAAGAAGGGGTCAACATCTCAACCCAAGTTGACCGCGCCGGCACACCCTGGCTGCGCATGTTCGATGTGCTTGGCAACCGCATCGATGAAATTCTGTATCCTGCCAGTTATTGGCATGCCCTGCGTCAAGGGTATAAAGCCGGAGTCGTCTGGCGAGCGTTTGGGGGAGGCTCATTGGCGGATTGCTACCTGCTCGGCTACCTCACCGCCTTTTTTGATCCGGGGATGTATTGTCCTTACACGGTATCTCTCTCCACCGCAGTCCCTTTAGATAAATATGGCGAACCCCACGTAAAAGAACGCTTTCTGCCACCCCTTTTGCGAAAAGACGATTCGGTTTGGCAGGGGGCAACGTGGATGACCGAAGCGGGAGGCGGTTCTGATCTAGGCACATACGTCCAGACAGTTGCCCAACCATCCGAAGTCGGCTGGCGGTTGAACGGAGAAAAATATTTCGCTAGCAACGCCGGTGCTGAAGTAGCGGTAGTGGCTGCTCGTCGTCTCGATGCTCCTCAAACGGTGAGGGGATTATCTCTCTTCGTTGTCCCGCGCTTTCGATCGGTGGGTGGCTTAAATTACACCATTCGACGCCTTAAGGATAAAATCGGCACCCGCAGTGTTCCCACGGGAGAAGTAGAATTTCACGACAGCGAAGCTTATTTGCTGGGTCAACCCGAGCAAGGGATTTACCTCATCCTCGAAACCCTCAACCTCTCTCGTGTCGCTAACAGTATTGGAAGTGTGGCTCTCATGCAACGCGCCCTTGCCAGCGTTGTGGATTTTGCCACCCAACGAATCGCCTTTGGCAAGCCGATATTAGAACACCCCCTGTTACAGGGTCAGTTTCAGGATTGGATAAAACTGCATCAAGAAGCCTTCTGTCTTGCTTGGGAAGCTGTCCAACTGCTCGATTCGGTCTGGCGCGAACAATATCCTTATTCTTCTCGCTATCATCTCTTTCGGTTGATCGCTCATCTGGCAAAATATCTCACTGCCGAGATGGCAGTTCAAACCACCAAGTGGGCTATGGAAGCGCATGGTGGCATGGGAGTATTAGCTGAGTATGGCATTGAACGCTGGTTGCGGGAAGCCATGATTCTGCCCATCTGGGAAGGCACTCCCCATCGCCAAATTTTGGATGGGCTTGAAGCCATGGAGCGCAAACATGCCCACGACCTCCTTTTCAGCTACCTTGCCCCTTTTGCAGAAGCACAAGCTTATGAAGAAACCAGAGCGACCGTCGAGCACTTGCTTAGCCTGCCTAATGAGCAAAAAGAAGCTCAAAGTGAGGCTGTGTTTCACCGCTTAGCCACCTTTACAGCTAACACCCTGTGCCGAAAGTTCAATATGACCCACCAGTCGCCTTGAGAGGGCTTTTTGAGTGGGTGCAATGGTTCACCAAGAATTGCTCCTAAGTAATTAGGCTGTCTGACGCGGAGCCTTAGAGGCGTCACCGAGAGATGCCGTCCGCTGATCAAGACGCTCAGCGCGAAACAGGAAGCAATGGTTTCTGATAGAGCTGTTCGCGAATTTGGTTGACCTTGCGGCGCAATTGCTCATCCCGTTCCAGTAAATCTTCGATCTTCTCGCAGCCGTATAAGACCGTAGTGTGATCCCTCCCCCCCAGCAGCTCGCCAACTTGGGGCAGAGAACATTGTGCCTCCTTGTGCAGGAGATACATGGCGATCTGACGCGGCAGGGCAACCTCTCGGCTGCGTTCCGCGCTCAACAATCTTTGATGGGGGATATTGAAGAATTGCGAGACCGTTTCGAGGACCTCCTCTGGTTTGATCTGGGGACGATGAGGGGTAAAATCACTTAGCACGGTATCGACAAGCTGGGGCGTTATCGGCGCCCCGCTCAGTTGAGCATAGGCAGCGATGCGGTTGAGTACCGCCTCGAGCTCGCGGATATTGGAGTGGATTCGGCGTGCGATTCGCTCGAACAAGTCGGGCGGAATAGCATAGCCGTTTCTTTCTGCTTTATGGCGCAAGATGGCGATGCGAGTTTCCAAATCTGGAGGTTGGATGTCCACCGTCAATCCCCACTCGACCCGCGAGCGCAAGCGTTCTTCGAGAGTCACCAGCGCTTTGGGCGGCCGATCGGAGGAGATGACAATTTGCTTGTTTTGACCGTGTAGAGTGTTAAAGGTATGGAAAAACTCCTCTTGGGTGGACTCTTTGCCGGCGATAAATTGAATATCATCTATCAAGAGGACATCAATGCGGCGATATTTCTCGCGAAAGGTTTGCGTGCTTTGAGAACGAATGGCGTTAATCAGATCGTTGGTAAATTCTTCAGCAGAGACATACAAAACCTGTAAACCCCGCTCATGGCAGACATTCCCTATGGCATGAAGCAAATGAGTTTTTCCCAACCCAACGCCCCCGTAGAGAAAGAGGGGATTATAGGCAAACGCGGGTCTATCTGCCACAGCGAGGGATGCTGCATGAGCTAGACGATTATTTGCCCCCACCACATAATTTTCAAAGGTATAGCGAGGGTTCAAGCTTCCGTTCTGAGGAGGCAGACTGGCGGCAAGAGGGGCAAGGTGGTCTGGTTCCTCCGCTCCAGCCGCCTCACTAGGGGGCGTATTTTGCCAGACAGTAAATCGCACCTGCACTGAACGGCCCATCAAGCCCGTCAGGAGACGGCTGACCGCGCTCGTCAACCGGCTTTGTAACCAATCACAGGCATATGGATTTGGGGCACCGATAATAAAACAACCATCCTCATAAGCGAGGAATTCCGCCTCGCGTACCCATGTATCAAAGGCTGCGCGCGGCATCTCGATTTGCAATTGCCCCATTGCTGCTCGCCAAGCTTGTTCAGCTTTCATGCATGACCTCCTAGCAA
>CAKZNJ010000538.1 GCA_937129505.1 uncultured Anaerolineae bacterium
GAACTAGCGCGCCAGTATGGCGACCCTATTCTGGAGTTGGGCTGCGGTACCGGTCGAGTGCTGCACGCCCTCCAAAACAGCGGCCATGGCGTGGTCGGCTTGGATTTCGACCGAGACATGTTGCGCTATCTGCGCCAGCGCGGCCCGGCAAACGTCCTTTGCGCAGATATGACTCGCTTCGGTTTTCGCACCGTCTTTGGCATAGCCATCTTGCCATGTAATACCTACTCGACCCTAACTGCACCACAGCGGTTGTCTCTCTTGCAAAATGTATGGCGGTGCTTAAGGAGCGGTGGCGCCTTTGTGACCAGCTTTCCCAATCCCGCCCTCTTACAGAGCCTGCCCACAAAAGTAGAAGCCGAGCTGGAAGAGGTTTTCCTCCATCCCGAAAACGACAACCCTGTGCAGGTTCTAACCACCTGGCAACGACACGAGGAATGGTTCGAGGTGCAGTGGGCATACGACCAACTTTTGCCCGATGGAACAGTGCACCGCTTCGTCCACCGCCAAGCTTATGCCTTAGCGGAGCTCTCCCTCCTGCTCGGCGAAATCGAACAAAGCGGTTTTATCCTTCGGGCAACTTATAGCACCTTTGCCAAAAAGCCCCTCCATCAACTTTCGCAAACGGTGATCCTCCTCGCCGAAAAGACAACGACAGAATTTCATTGAGGGTATAATTCGATTAACGGCCTTTGTCCGGAGATGCTCCAGCCTGTTCCCTGAGGTCAACCATGCTCCCGATTCGCGATACTATTCACTCTCGTTCTTTTCCGATTGTCAACTACGCCATTATTGGGTTGAATACGGCGATCTTTCTCTTTGAGATCAGCATGCCCGACCGTCTGCTGGAACAGTTTATCTATGTTTTCGGTATGGTGCCGGCGCGCCTGCCGCTGTTTGAACCATGGCGTTTTCTTTTCTCCCCGTTGGCGGTGCTGTCCTTGTTCACGCACATGTTTTTGCACGGCGGCTGGGTACACTTTCTCAGCAACATGTGGATTCTCTTTATCTTCGGCGACAATGTCGAAGACCGCATGGGGTCGCTTCGCTATCTGGTATTCTACATTTTAGGCGGTTTAGCGGCAGCATTTACCCAAGCTTTCATAGACCCAACCAGCCAAGTGCCAGCTATCGGCGCCAGCGGCGCAATCGCCGCCGTGATGGGGGCATATTTCCTGCTCTTTCCGCACGCCAAAGTGATCACCCTCATCCCGCTGTTCTTTATCCCTTACTTTATTGAAATCAGTGCTTTCTTCTTTTTGGGCGTCTGGTTCGTCACCCAATTCTTTTCCGGAGTCGCCAGTTTGCTTTCACCTGCCCAAATGGCAATGGGCGGAATCGCTTGGTTCGCCCATATTGGTGGCTTCATCTTCGGCTTGCTCACGGTCAAACTTTTTGCGCCGCGCCGCCTTGTCCCTTATGTGCGCGTCTACCCCGACGAATACTTCCCCTGGTAATCCCATCCTTGAGGTGAGATATGGACTTTACGATCTTATTTTTCCTGTTTCTGGTCATCTCCTCTTTACAGCCGGTGATCCGCCAGCGCATGTTGGAAGCCAGCCGGGCGCGCATGTTGCGGGCGCTGGAAGTCAAGCGCAATTCCCGCGCCATTGCCCTG
>CAKZNJ010000539.1 GCA_937129505.1 uncultured Anaerolineae bacterium
ATAACGCGCCAACCAACCATAATATCAATAGAAAAGCGAGGGATAACCCTAATCGAATCCGCCGCAGAGCGCTATCCATTTATAGACAAATCAATTCCCGTTGCGGTCGGGAGAGAAACTCTGCCCCATTGGCAGTGACGACGACGTCTTCTTCGAGGCCGATATAGCCCCTGCCGGCGACCATTAGCCCCGGTTCGAGCGTGTAAACCTGTCCTACCTCGAGTGGTTTTTTCGGCGAGTCGCCATAGCGCTCCCATAAGGGACCTAACATCCCGCCACCGTCATGAGCGCGGCGGCCAAGCTGATGGCCGGTGCCGTACATGTATTCTTCGTAACCGGCTTTGGTCACAATCTCGCGCGCCACGGCGTCAATTTCATAGCCCAACCGGCCAGGTTTCATGGCTTGCGCTGCGGCTTGGATCGCTTGGACGATCACATCAAAACCCTCTTGCACCTCAGGCGGCGGTTGGGTTTCACCGTTGTCGAGAAAATAAACCACTCGTTGGATATCCGAACAAAAGCCATCTTTCCGCACCCCAAAATCAAAGTGGAGGATCTGACCCCGCTGGACGCGCAGTTCAGTCGGGCCGCTGTGCCCCACTGGCGAAGCAGGACCGGCGTTGACCGCCGGGCAGTTGTCCGCTGACCAAGCTAAACCCAACCCACGGGCGGCCGCCCGCGATTGCATGAACGCCGCAATTTCCCGTTCACTCTGACCCACGCCCAAGAAGTTGAATGTTTCAATGAAAATTTCCTCTGTCTCTTCCACAGCAGCGCGAACGCGTGCCAGCTCACCCGCTGTTTTGCGCCCCACCAAAGCATGGATAACCTCTTCGGCTGAGATCAAGCGGCTGCAGTATGGGGTTTCCCCCAAGATGTCCAGTAACTGTTGGTACATTCCGTGCGACAAACCGTCTGCTAGGGGATCGCTGAGAGAAGTATTGATGGCAATTTGAGCGGGGTTCAGAGCAGCGATGCGCTCTCGCAGCACCTCGCTGATCCCGTGATGATAAGGAATTACCTCGGTATATGCGCCAATTCGCTGGACTGCTTCGGCTTCATAATGTCCAACGATGGCAATGCGCTCTCCCGAACGCGAAATCAGCAATGCGCTTTGCCAGGTTAGATCACCTTCACCGAAAATAAGTGGCAAGATCGGATCTGCCGCTAACATCGTCTCGCGCACAAAGGTCAACCACAGATCGATCCCTTTCTCTTGGAGAATTTGAACCGCTTGGGCTACTTTTTCATGGACCAATTCAGACATTTTGCTCACCTCCAATCGAAAGGATTTTCATGCGGTCTAGGCGGAAATGTCGCTCCTCTTGCCGTAGGTGGCAGTAGGCGACTACGTAGAGTGTATCATAGGAATTCAAGATCTGCTTGGGGCGGATCAGGCGACGGGTTAAGTTGCCACTGCTATCTTGGTACAGGATCTCAAGGTCGGTTTGGTTATCCAAAGCTTGGCGCAGGAGGGGTGGTAACGGTAGGGCATTCCAGGCAAGAGCACTTTGAGACCACTGCGAAACTAGCGCTGAGCAATCGGCTTGGCCGCTCAAGTACGTTTGAAACACTTGAAAGACGCGGTAGGTTGTCAGGGCGTCGCTCAGAGCGCGGTGAGCATCTTGTACAACAATCCCCAGCGCACTGGCAACGGCACTCAGGCTGTTGGAAGTAAAGTGAAAATAGCGTCGCGCTAATATTAAGGTATCGATGACCCGATAGGGTTGCCACATGCGCCTCAGGCGGGCAAGTTCGCTGTCTAAGAAACCTAAATCGAAGCTCGCATTGTGGCAGATGACAATCTGATCGTTCAAACGATTGAGCACTTCATCGGCAATCTCGGCAAAAGTCGGTTGGCCGCGCAACAGATCATCGCTCAAACCGTTGACCGCAGCAGCGCCGGCTGAGATGGGTCGCTGCGGGTTAACCAAGGAGGCATAGGTTTCTAGGATGTCCGCTCCTCTGGCAACCACAATGCCCACTTCGCAGATGCGGTCTCCGAGCTGGGGGTCTAAGCCGGTTGTCTCGACATCGAAGAACACCTGATAGCGCTCGTTCTCTAGGGGAAAGTTTGACAAATTCACAGGGCTATTTTAACCCATCTTAAGCAGATGGATTAAGGCAGCATGGTTCGATGGCTGACCAGTTTAACGCGAATTGGGGATACGCGCATTTCGCTCAATCGTTACCCCGCAGAGCGCTGAGAGCGGTGCATATTTTTCGTCATCCGTGAGGGAGGCTTTCACTAGCTAATTTCCCCATCCTTCTTTATAATAATGTGAAAAGCGGCTCTTGTTTTTAGCAGAATTATTGAGAAGTATTTATGAAGAATGGAAAATGCATTTAATGTCAATCGGAAAAACGGTTGTGAGCACAAGGGACTTTGGTGGTAGGGTCGGTGCCGAGATTTCTGACACTTCGCTATTTTCCGCGAAGGAGGCTTTGGACTGAAGGCACAAGACGCATTTTTCTTTAACTGTACTCCTCGATGTGGGCATTTTAACTGGTATGGATTTATCGCTGGTAGGTGCTGCGATTTAACAAAGAATTTGTTCAAAGAGGTGTATTGTGAGCGGGAGTCTACACAAATTCCAGCAATTATTGCGTGAAGTATTTCAATTCGACTGCGCCGACCTTGATTTCGGCATCTACCGCATCATGAACCACAAGCGGGCGGTCGTCGAACGCTTCATCGCTGAAGACTTGCCGCGCGCTGTGCAGGTAGAACTGGAGCAGGGCGCGCTTCTGGCGCAGACGCAGGCCGCGCAGGAACTTGAGGCGGCGCGCAAGAAAGTGCTGGAGGCCCTGGGCGAAGAGGCGCTGGATGCCGACGGCAACCTGGTCGAGTCGTACCACGGCACGAAGGCAGGCAAGGCGTATCTGGAAGCGCAAGAACGGGCGAAGTCGACCCGGAGCGCGGAGGCGCTGGAAGCGGCCGTCTATAACCATCTCTACGCCTTCTTCAGCCGCTACTGGCAGGATGGCGACTTTATCTCCAAACGCCGTTACTCTAAAAAGGAGCGCTATGCCATCCCCTACAACGGCGAGGAAGTGTATCTTTACTGGGCCAATCACGACCAGTACTATGTCAAGACCGGCGAGTATTTCACCGATTACACCTGGAAGGCGCCGAACGGCGTAACCGTACACTTCCAACTCAGAGCCGCCGACGTGGAGCAGAACAACGTCAAGGGAGAGAAGCGCTTCTTCCTGCCGCGCCTGGACGAGATCGCCTGGGAGCCGGAGACGCGCACGCTCACGATCCCCTTCGAATTCCGTCCGTTGACGCAGCAGGAACAGATTACCTACGGCCAGAAAAACCAGCAGGAGGCAATTATCGCTCGTATGCTGGAGGAACTCACACGGAGACACAAAGGCACAAAGGAAGCCTCAGTGTCTTCGTGTCTTGGTGTGAGAGAAGACGGCAAGACCCACCTGGAGCATCACCTGCGCCAGTACACCCGCCGCAACACCAGCGACTTCTTCATCCACAAGGACCTGCGCGGTTTTCTTTCCCGTGAGCTGGACTTTTACCTGAAGAACGAGGTGCTCAACCTGGAGGAATTGGAGGCCGCCGGCGAGGGCCTGGCCGAGGGCTGGTTTCAACTGCTGCGCCT
>CAKZNJ010000540.1 GCA_937129505.1 uncultured Anaerolineae bacterium
CCAATTTGGGCTACGCGGGCTTTAGGTTCGTTTAGTTCTGCCCGAATGGCTTCTTGGGTCTCTGCGGTCAATTTTCCCCAAAGGTGGTTGGCGGGACGAAATTCGACCTGCTCGTCATTGATCCACAAATAAACGGGCTCGGCTGCCCGTCCTTCGATGATCAGGGCATCATAACCGCAGCGGGCAAACTCCGCCCCCCAATATCCTCCTACATCCGCTTCGCCAAATCCACCAGTGAGCGGCGATTTTGCCCCTACTGAACTGCGACCGCTGCCACCGATGGCTGCACCGGTGACGGTGCCATTGGCGAAGATAAGCAAATTTTGAGCGCTTAGGGGATCAATGCCTTTAGGTAGCTCTTTGAGTAAGTAATAAGCAATGAATCCCCATCCGCCAAAGTATAGACGGCGGAACTGATCATCGAAGGTTTCAATGCGAGTAGTTTTCTCCGTTAAGTTGACACGCAAAATTTTACCTGTGGATGCGTTCATCACAACCTCCCTAGCATGAGTTATGGGCTTTTTTGCGCAACTTCATGCCCAATTGCTGTGATTCGGGTGTCACAGCGGCGTCAAGGGCGGATAAATCCGGATCGCGATAGGGATATTTCTTGGCAACCGCTTCGTTTAGCCTTACCCCCAAGCCAGGCTGGTTGGGGATGGGAAGGTCGCCGTTGACGATTTGTTCAATGTTTGGTTCGAGAATTTCTCCTCGCCATGGTACATCTCCAACGGGTAGCTCTTGAATGGTGAAATTGGGGACGCAGGCGTCAACATGCAGCGAGGCGGCGGTGCCGAGGGGACTAGACGAATTATGAGGAGCGAAGCCCATATAGCGCGTCTCACCCATTGCGGCGATGGTGATCAATTCAAAAATGCCGCCAGCATGTTGAACATCAGGTTGCAGAATATCCACGGCTCTCTGTTCGATTAAGTCAGCAAATTCGTATTTGGAATAAAGGCGTTCTCCGCTGGCAATGGGGATGGGGGAGTGTTGGCGGACATAAGCCATTGCTTGCTTATCCTCGGGAGGGACGGGTTCTTCAAGCCAAAAAGGCTGGTAGGGTTGCACCTCATGGGCTACCCTCAGTGCCATCGCTGGCGTAAACAAGCCGTGCGCTTCCAAGATCAACTCTACATCCGGTCCGACTGCCTCTCGGATCAGGGCAATTTGATGAATCGCTTTGCCCAACTGAGCAGGTGGCATCCAACCGTTAGCACCAGAAAAGGGATTCCATTTTAGGGCGGTGAATCCCTGCGACACAGCTTCTTGAGCGCGTTGGGCTAAACGATCCTCGTCGGTAACCCCCTCAAACCAGCCGTTGGCATAAGTCCAAACTTCTTCTCGAATGGCACCGCCAAGCAGTTGATGAATAGGGGCGTTTAGGAATTGACCGAGAATATCCCAGAGGGCAATTTCTATGCCGCTGATGGCAGTCATCAGGATGGAACCACCGCGGTGGTGGAAGTCTTTATACAAGGTTTGAACATGGGCCTGAAGCGTGCGCGGGTCTTGTCCGATGAGATAGCGAGCCATATCTTCGATCGCGCCCACCACGGCGTGTTCGCGACTGCGTAAAGTGGCCTCTCCAAGTCCGACAATACCTTGATCGGTGAAGACCTGAATGAATGTCCAATTGCGCCAGTTGGCAAAAACAAGAGTGGTTTTTATGTCTGTTATTTTCATTAAAACATCTTATGATATGATGATTAGTTCGTTACTTAATTGCTTTGGAACGATCAATTGCTCACACCATCCGTAGAAGGCTCTAGGAAAGAAAGCTATTTGGGTAATGTGGGCTGAGTGTTCTGTAAGATGACAAAGAATTGATAGCGATCGGCGCGATAGACGTCGCGAGCGTACTCAATAGGGGCGTTCGAGTCATCGTAACCAACGGTATAAATTTCTAGGGCGGGTGAGTTT
>CAKZNJ010000541.1 GCA_937129505.1 uncultured Anaerolineae bacterium
CTCCCCAAGCTGGTGGGGCAGACGTTTCTCAACCGACCGAAGTGACCCAACCCCAAGCGACAGAAGCGCCTACGATTAAGAAAGCTACTTCGGGTGAGATCACGGTCTATACAGCTCTGGAAGATGACCAGATTGGTGTCTATCTACCTCTGTTCAATGCCAAATATCCCGATATCAAGGTTAATATCGTGCGTGATTCGACCGGAATTATCACTGCCAAACTGCTCGCCGAAAAGGAGAATCCCCAAGCAGATGTTATCTGGGGTCTGGCAGCTTCTAGCCTTTTGTTGGCAGATCAACAGGGAATGTTAGCACCTTATGCTCCGCTCGGATTGGAGAAAATCTATCCCAACTTTCGCGATGAGCGTGAAGTCCCTCACTGGGTTGGAATTGATGCTTGGTTTTCAGCGTTCTGTGTCAACACAGTAGAGTTGCAGTCAAAGAATCTCCCCTTACCGAAGTCTTGGGCGGACTTGATTGATCCGATTTACAAAGGGGCGATCGTAATGCCCAATCCCAACTCATCTGGGACTGGCTATCTCTCCGTTTCAGCAATCCTGCAATTAATGGGTGAGGAAAAAGGTTGGGAATATCTGGATAAACTAAACGAGAACATTGCCGTCTACACCCATTCCGGCTCAAAACCATGTAAGATGGCAGGTGCTGGCGAGACCATCATAGGCATTTCTTTTGACTACCGTGCCATAAAGCAGAAAGCGGATGGTCAACCGATCGAACCTATCTTCCCTGCAGAGGGTTCTGGTTGGGAGATCGAAGCGAATGCTCTCGTCAGTAAACCCACCATCAACCCTGCGGCCTACACCTTCCTGGATTGGGCGATTAGTGATGAGATTATGGTTGAGTATGCCAAGTCATATCCGGTCACCGCTGCGAAAACGAGTGTTCCAATCCCAGAGGGTTATCCGGCGGATCCCGTGGCGCACCTCATTCAAAATGATTTCAATTGGGCTGCGGCCAATCGAGAGAGAATCTTAGCTGAATGGTTGAAACGCTACGACGCCAAGTCTGAACCCAAATAAAGCGCTGCTGGGGCTGCCGATTATGGAAGATGAGGGTGACCTCTGGTACCCTCATCTTCGAGTATTTGAACCTGTTCTAGCGAAGTTTTGACTGTTCAACAAGGAGTTATTCAGTACCAATCACGTCAATGGTGAGAGGAGGGTCGATGAACGAGGGTTACTTAAAGGTCGTATCGATCACGAAAATCTTTGGAAAAACGATTGCTTTGGATCAGGTATCCCTAGAAGTTCAAGAGGGAGAATTTATTTTTTTACTGGGGCCTAGCGGTTGTGGTAAAACTACCCTGCTACGCGTGATTGCAGGATTGGAGGAGCCCGACAGCGGCCACATTCTCCAAGGTGGGGTAGATATTACACGTTTACCGCCTTCTAAACAGATCGGAAGAGCACA
>CAKZNJ010000542.1 GCA_937129505.1 uncultured Anaerolineae bacterium
ATTGATTTTGCGTCATATATGAGCCTTCTCCGCAGACGTTCTGTGGAAGGGATAACCATCCGCGCTCCGAAAAAGCAAGCCCTTAAGATGCTTGTCAGGCATTCTGAGAGGTTGAAAAGGTGGCGTAGTGCTCCCTTGAGAGTCCTGAAAGAAAATCCTTATTCCAGAGATTTTCTCGATGGGCTCTCTCAACCCTTGGAGTGTGGATAAATGTCTATTAAAGGGAGAACTATTCCAACGGTTCTTGGTGCTTATAGGGGCGTCTGCCAGCAAGAGATTGATGTGCGTTGCAACACAATTCAGCTAGCAATCTTCGACAACTAAAATGCAACGGAATTGTTAGGAAACATTTCCCGCCGAACGCCGATAATAATAGTAGAGATATTTGAAAAAGCGAGAGAGCAGGCGCCAGCCGGAGCGAATCGGGTTGGCCATTGCGGACGAGCTAAATCATTGATTGATCAGGCGACCGGGGATCGTAAGACGCCGATCGAGGAAGCAAAGACGGTGGCTGAAGAAAAAAGTAGGAAACTTTTTCGGCGAACTGCCGATAATAATAGTAGGAGGTTTTGAAAATAAGGGGAAGACCAAACTGCGGTCCTTAGCAAGAGGTCGCCGAAGAGGGCGAGAAAAAAGTAGGAAACTTTTTTGGCGAAACGCCGATAATAATAGTAGAGGCGAGATTACAACTCTACGAGGAGGTGAGAAGAAGATGGCAAGCAATGATCCTATGATCGCTCCGGTGGGGGCGCAGAACGGCACGACTGTGGTGATTCAACCGTCGGCTTTGCCGCCAGAGCAACCCAAGCAGCCGGGCAAATTCGCGCGCATTTTCGGCGCGGTGTTGGGCGGTGCGGTCAACATGGTCGCGCCCGGCGTTGGTGGCTTGCTCGGTGGGTTGTTCGGTCGCGGCGGCGTGGATTTCACCAACATGCAGGCGATGTTGGAGCAGCAACAGTGGATGGCGATGCAGATGTTGGCGATACAGCAACGCGTACAGACGCAGACGCAGGAGTTCACGACCGTCTCGAACCTGCTGAAGGCGCGGCACGACGGGGAGATGAGCGCAATTCACAACTTCAAGTCGTAAGGTTTGAGGCTGCGGGGGCGCGGTTGTGTGCGGGATTTTGCCATTCGTTTGGCACTCGGTGCGCGCCCGAAGCTTGACCTAACTGTCGGCAGGCGGTTGGGCACTGGGTTTGTCAGCCATCTGCCGCGGTCGAAGTCTGGGATGTTGGGGGCTGGTTTCGCCAGCCCCCCTTTCTTACCGAGTTTGCCGTAGTCAAGCCTATTGGGGAGGAGAAAGCGACACGCGGGCGGAGTCGAGCAAAGCTTCGCCCGTTGATGGCGCGCTTGGTCTATTTAGCAAATAGCTGGAAAGCTTTGACGAGGAGGTTGACCGATGAGCATTCGTCCGATAGGGAGCATTTCACAGGATACGACCGTGCTGCAGGCTGAGGTTGCTGCTACGCAGTCTGCCGCCGAGGCGCAAGAGCAACCATCCGGCGACATGGTGAGAGCGGAAGCGCACTGGCACAACCAGTTGCAGCGCTTGCATGTTTTGGCGCGACTGGCGCAGTCAACCAACGGTCAAACGTCTGGTCCGGG
>CAKZNJ010000543.1 GCA_937129505.1 uncultured Anaerolineae bacterium
TTAGAAGCGTGATAATTGCTATTATAATGCAACCATGAATCCGTTCTCCGGTGAGAACCATCGAAAGCGGGGCGGAGATCATAGCCATCTCCTCGCCACCAAACTGCACATTCCACCTTGGCGTTCCGCCTGGGTGGCGCGTCCACAGCTTGTCTTACACTTGCAACGCAGCCTAGAACAAAATCGCAAATTGACCCTTATCTCCGCCCCAGCCGGCTATGGGAAAACCACTTTGGTAGTTGAATGGATCACTCAAATCCGCTCACGTACGGAGCTTCCCCCGCCGAAAATCGGTTGGCTGGCGCTAGACGAATCAGATAATCATCCAGATCGTTTCTTCGCTTACTTTGTCGCCGCCCTGCGCCAATGGGAAGACTCGTTTTGCACCGAATTGTTTACCATCCTGCAGGCTGGGCAAATCCCCCCCTTTGAGACATTGCTCACGACACTCGTCAACGAAATGTCAGCTTGGCAGGAGCTCCATTTGCTTGTGCTAGATGATTTTCATCACATTCAGGAGGTTGGCATCGTAGACTGCCTCTCAGCTCTCCTGACCTACCAACCAAATTCATTTCATCTCGTTCTGGTGACACGGGAGGATCCGCCGTTACCCTTAGGACGGCTGCGAGCGCAAGGGCAGTTAACCGAAATCCGAGCTGCCGACTTGCGCTTTTCAGAAGATGAAGCAGGTTGTTTGCTGCGGGAACGTCTTCGCTTGGAGCTTTCCGCGTCAGATGTGGCTCACTTAACCGAACGCACCGAAGGGTGGGCTGCCGGTCTGCACTTGGCAGGAATCTCACTGCAAGGACGCCAAAACCCAAGCTCGTTTGTGCGCTCTCTCAGCGGCGTTCAACGTTTCTTTCTGGATTACCTGACCGAAGAGGTTCTTCGGACTCAGACTGAAGAGATACAAGATTTCCTGCTCAAGACCTCGATTCTACCCCGTTTGAACGGAGCGTTATGCAATACCGTGACAAAACGGACCGATAGTGCCAAGCTGCTCGAACGGCTGTGGACGGCAAATTTATTTCTCATCCCCCTCGATGATAAAGGGCAGTGGTATCGCTATCATCACCTCTTTGCAGAACTTCTCCAACATAAACTACGCCTAGAGCAACCCGATTTGGTGCAAGATTTGCATCAGCGTGCTAGCCTGTGGTACGAAGAGCAAGATATTCCCGACATGGCAATCCGTCATGCTTTGGCAATAGGGGATAAACGGTA
>CAKZNJ010000544.1 GCA_937129505.1 uncultured Anaerolineae bacterium
GCGCAAAAGCGCACCGAGCAACGGGTGGAAGAACTCGCTGAAGCGCAAAAGCGCACCGAGCAACGGGTGGAAGAACTCGCTGAAGCGCAAAAGCGCACCGAGCAACGGGTGGAAGAACTTGCCGAAGCACAGCGCCGCACAGAGGATAGATTGGAGCGCCTCACTCAACGCGTCGACCGCATTGAGCTGCGCCTTGCCAAGGTAGATGGACGTACATTGGAAATTGAGTACGAGCGAAAAGTAGGAGGGTATTTTGGCCGTTTGTTGCGTAATCCCAAAGTGATCGATCTCGGCGATTGGGAAGAGAAGCTCGAAGATTTTCTGACCTCTGACCAGATTGAGGATGTTTGGCTGGCTGATTTGATCTTGAAAGGTCGCTTACGCTTTCCGTTAGCCAACCAACCCCATCCTGAAGCTTGGTTGGTTGTCGAGATCTCTGTTTTGGTGGATGTCGAAGACCTAGAACGGGCTATACGACGGGCGGACTTGTTGCGTCAAGCGAATGTTCTGGCAATCCCTGTGGTTGCTGGTGAAGAAGTTACCGAAAGAGCTTTGCAGATGGCAGAAGGGCGTGGGGTAGTCTTGGTAAAGGATGGCAGCATCCGCTTTATTGAACAAGCTTTACAACGCTACACATAACAGCCCTAGAAACACCCTGCCTTTTTGTTTTTAGACGACATAGCAAATCCTAATGGAGGTGGGCATGGACTTCATCTATCACCGCAGCTATCGCGGCCCATTGAAAGGAGTCATTCTTGATTGGGCGGGGACAACGATCGATTTTGGCTCATTTGCGCCAGTGGCGGTCTTTTTGCGCTTATTTGAACAGCACGGTATCTCGATCTCAACCGAGGACGTGCGCCGCGGGATGGGTTTTATGAAGAAAGACCACTTGCGGTTGATCTTAAATCGCCCTGCCGTAGCTCAGAATTGGCGTGAGGTGAAAGGGGCGCTTCCGACCGAAGCCGATGTCGATCGCCTGTTTGATGAATTTGCGACTTTACAAATCGAAATACTCCGCCAGCACACTGTTCCCATCCGAGGCTTAGGACAGACGGTGGCGGAACTGCGCAACAGAGGCTTAAAAATCGGTTCGACAACG
>CAKZNJ010000545.1 GCA_937129505.1 uncultured Anaerolineae bacterium
CAGCGGTTCCGTTTTCGACATGGATGACTTGGCTGTTCATTTTTGATGGTTCTGACAAGCGAGCTTGATAAAACTCTTCCAAGGCGGGAAAATATTGGACAGTAAAAATCGGCACACCATTTTCAACGCGAGCAATGAGGACACCCCAGTAATGTAAGCCTAGAGCAAAATTGGTCGTTCCGTCTAACGGATCAACGATCCAGCCTCTGCTTGAACTATCGTCTAAATGAGGTGAGATTTCCTCGCTCAAGATAAAATCGCTGGCAAAATTCTTCTGAATTTCTGTATGAATCAGCTCGTCTACGACAACATCGGCTTGGGTGACTAGCGTGTGATCCTTTTTTCTACGAATGGATAGTTGTTCTTCGTGAAAATAGGTCAAAAGCAGCTTTCCGGCTCGTGTAACCAGATATTTGGCAAATTCAAACTCTGAAGAGCTCATAGATTTGCAAACTGCTCCTAGGCTGGGTAGATCATTTCGATGTAATCTTTGGTCACGTTGTTTTCGGGAGAGCCTCCTAATAAACGGATCAGATTCGCAGCGATTTCTGCTTTATATTCCGCATCTCGTTTACTCCACGTTCGGCTTTTGACTTCTAGGAAATAACCCAGGGTGGGATTTTCGAGGTGATCGAGGTTGATATAAACCTCTGTGCCTTGGAAAAGCACCCGCCAGCGCAAGCGGTCTTTGACGATCGAGACTTCTTGGATTGGTTTGAAATATTCACGATAAAAGCGCAAGCTGTGAGTAGCCGGGGCGATATACCGGCTGCGGGATAGCAACACATCTCCGGCAAAGCTTGCTTCACGAGGGTGCCCAAGTAAGGTCAAGCGATAGCGCACATTGGTGATGTTTCCTTTCTCGTCGAGCATCTCATCTTCTCGATACCGTAAATAGCCTTGCTTAGGATCAGAGAAAAAGAAATAGGTATCATACTCATGATAATGGCGGAAATAGAGCACCTCTAAATCATTATGGGCGATTGCGTCTAGGACCGGCTGGGGATCGGCAATTTGAACTTTAACTTGAACTTCAAAACTTTCGGCTTCGGTTGCGCCTGCAATCGCAACTAATTTAGAGAGAACAGATTGTTCCCTCTTGATTAGGAATAGATCAATTTTGCGGGCATACTCCTGGGCATGGAGGCGCAGTTCATCTTCGTTGATCCCGAGAAGTTGGCAGTCGCGCATCAGCCATTTGCCATTCACCATGACGTCGGTCACGTCGTTCTTATTGGCCGCATAGACCAATTGGGCGTAAATCCCTTGACCGTCTCTGCGAAAATGAGGCACATTATGTAAAGGATTGATATCTACCAAAATGAGGTCTGCTCGTTTTCCTACTTCTAGCGATCCTGTTATATGGTCGAGATGGAGTGCTTTCGCTCCAAGGCGAGTCGCCATGCTTAACGCTTGATGGGCAGGCAGAGCGGTTGGATCATTGCTCACCCCTTTGGCAAGTAAGGCAGCCAAACGCATCTCTTCGAACATATCTAAATCGTTGTTTGAGGCTGGTCCATCTGTGCCAATTCCGACATTCAAACCGAGGGCTAACATTTTTTGCACTGGGGCGAACCCCGAAGCTAGTTTCAGATTCGAGGATGGATTATGAGCGACGCCGGCTTTGTGGTGCAAGAGGGTGTGCATTTCGCCATCGTCAATGTGAACACAATGGGCAGCAAGCACTTTCGCTTCGAAGAGATTTTGTTTCTTGACATAAGGGATAACGGGCATACCATGCTGAGCGCGCGATTCTTCGACTTCACCGGCGGTCTCTGCCAAATGAGTATGGAGTGGAACATCGAATTCTTGGGCTAGCTCTGCTGAGGCGCGCAAGATCTCAGCAGTGCAGGTGTAAGGGGCATGAGGGGCAATCGAAGGGACAATGAGGGGATGTCCAACCCAGCGCTGGATATAATCGCGCGCAATTGCCAGAGACTCTTCGTAATAAGGAGCATCAGGGGCAGGAAACTTGAGCACGGTTTGAGAACAGACTGCCCTCATGCCGACCTCAGCGGTAGCTCTAGCAATATGTTCTTCGAAGTAGTACATATCAGCAAAACAAGTTACCCCACAACGGATCATCTCTGCAAGCGCAAGTTGTGTGCCAAGGACGACAAAATCCGGCGAGACAAATTCCCTTTCAACCGGCATCATGTAACCCAGTAGCCAGACATCCAAGCGCAAGTCGTCTGCAAGACCACGCAATAGGGTC
>CAKZNJ010000546.1 GCA_937129505.1 uncultured Anaerolineae bacterium
CGCAGCTGGTTTGGCGTTGTTTTCGGAAGGAGATACGATTGCTGAAGGAATTAAAATAAAATATCCCTTAAGAGGAGATGCAGTTCTGCGAGCTGTGCAGCAAAGCGGAGGCACTTTCTTCGTTGTTGATGAAGAGGAGATTCTAGTTGGGATGAACAAAGCTGCTCAGATGGGATTCTTGATAGAGGCAACCTCTGCTGTTGTGTTCGCAGTACTTGCAAAATACGCTCAATCGCTGACACAACCTTTGATCGCCATCTTGACGGGTTCAGGTTATAAATCGCTGGAGAAATATGGTGCACAATCTTCCCATTAAAGATGAGTATTTATTAAAAAGAGCTTTAACGCATCGTTCGTACTTAAATGAGCATAGTGAAGTCATTGAAGATAATGAAAGATTAGAATTTCTAGGAGATTCGGTTTTAGATTTTTTTGTCGCCGATTGGATTTATCATCATTTTCCTGAAATGGCCGAGGGGGATTTGACCAAACTTCGCTCGGCATTGGTAAAAACAGAGCAATTGGCAGAATTTGCTAGGCAACTCGGACTAGGGGCAATGATGCGCCTTGGAAAGGGAGAATCCGAATCGGGAGGACGAGACCGAGCTAATTTGCTCTGCGCAACCTTTGAAGCAGTGGTCGGAGCGATTTATTTAGATGGAGGCATAGAAGCAGTTCAAGCGTTTCTCAAGCCTATCGTTCATAAAGCAGCCGAAGAGATCATCGCCCAGAGTAAAGAAAGAGAACCCAAAAGTGTACTGCAAGAGTGGGCTCAGTCCAATGGATATGGTCCACCTTCCTACCGAACGATCTCTGTACGAGGGCCTGAGCATGCGAAGACATTTGAAGTAGAAGTCTACATTGGAAACCGCTGTTTTGGACGGGGAGAGGGACCGAACAAACGAATGGCATCAAAAAATGCAGCCAAAACGGCGCTGAAATCCTTGGGTTTGGATAAATGAGCATGGCTCAACGCCTAAAGTCTTTGGAATTGCAGGGGTATAAAACCTTTGCAACGAAAACATTGTTTGTTTTTAGCAGTTCTGTCACAGCGATCGTAGGTCCGAATGGATCAGGCAAATCCAACATTGCCGATGCGATCCGTTGGGTATTAGGGGAGCAATCCTTTACCTTGTTACGTGGTCGGAAAACGGAGGATATGATCTTTTCTGGCTCGGAACTACGGGCACGGGCAGGGATGGCTCATGCGACCATGGTATTCGATAATACCGACCAATGGCTGCCGGTTGAATTTAGTGAAGTAGCGATTACCCGCCGTGCTTATCGAGATGGGCAGAATGAATACTTGATTAATGGACAGCGGGTCAGGCTGAAGGATGTCAATGAATTACTCAGCCGTTCTGGCTTATCAGAGCGAACCTATACGGTTATTGGACAGGGTTTAGTAGATGTTGCTCTGGCTTTGAAAGCGGAGGATCGCCGCCAGTTATTCGAGGAGGCAGCGGGGATTGGTCTCTACCGTGACCGCCGGGAGGAAGCATTACGCCGTTTAGACTCAACGAAACGCAATATTGAAAGAGTCTATGACTTGCTCTCTGAGATTGAACCGCGGTTGAACAGCTTAGAAAAGCAGGTTAAACGGTTAGAGGAGTATGAACAAATCCGCAGCCTCCTAAAAGCGCTTCTTTTGGACTGGTATGGTTATCATTGGCATCGGGAGCAAAAAGAACTCGTTCTGCAACGTGATTATGTGAAAAAGCGGGAACAATCCCTTGAGGAAATACGGAAGAAGATCGCTATTAAACAAGAGGAGTTATCTATAACTCGTAGTCAGATATTAGCTTCTCGGGAACAACTTGCTCAATGGCAACAGCAATATAACCAACTAACTGAAATCCATTATCACAATACTCGACAATTAGCAGTATTACAAGAGCGCCGCGAATCCTTACGATCGAATCAAATGCTTCTAGAGGCAGAACGAAGTCGTTATTTAGAAGAAGAAGGGTATTTAAGGGATAAAGTTCTGGAAGCTGAGCTGGAACAAAAAGCTGTTGAGAGCGAATACGAAGAGATCTCAACCAAAGTTCTCTCCACGCGTTCGGAGTATGAGAGGTATCAGCGGGAATATCAGTCAAAAAAACGAGTTTTGGATGAATTAACTGACGAATTAAACTTTCGCCTTCGCCAAAAAGCGGAAGCCGAGGCAAGACATAATGAATTATCTGGGCGTTTAAAGCAGAGACAATCTTTGCTTGAAGAGAGACAAACGGAACTCGCCAAGTTGGAAGTGGTGGTTACTGCCAAGAAAAAAGAGCTCGCACTTGCCGAAGAAAAATATAGGCAAGTTTACTCCCACTTTGCTCAAATTCAAATGGAGTTAGAGCGCATTCAAGAGGAGGAGCACAAGCGACAAGAATTGCAACGCGAAAAAATGGATTTGCTTGCGAAGCTTGAAGCAGAACGGATGAAGTTAACTACTCAGTTAGCTGTTCTTGACCAAGCGGATCAATCTTTCACGGATTACAATCAGGCAGTACAGTTCTTATTTCAAAAAGTCAACCATCCGGCAGTTCGGGGAGTTCTCAGTTCAATGCTCCATATACCGCTTGAGTATGAAGTAGCTGTAGCTGCTTATTTGGGAGAGTTAGCTGATACGATTATCGTCAACGATTTTTCTGCAGCCGACGCCATTGCGAACCTCCTTGGTGGTGAGAAATTACGGGGAGTGTTATTGCCATTAGATGGAAAAAGTACATCTGTTGAGGAAGATGTCCTATCTGACCATCGAGTCATCGGTTGGTTGAAGGATTTAGTGGGAGTAAAAGCGGAATATAAGCAGATATTGGAGAAGATTTTTTTCCGCGTTCTATTGGTCGAGAATTCCGAAACCGCCCGATCCCTTCAACAAAGCTTACCAAATCCTCCAATTATCGTCACCCTAAATGGGGAAATCTATTACCCCCAAGGTTATCTCATTACAGCCGGAAAAATCGAGGCTGGAAAATTGCGTCGGCCGCGTGAAAAAGAAGAATTAAAGATAGAGATCGGTAAATTAGATAGTCAGCTCACTGAGATTGATGCGGAGATAAAAGAAAATGAAAAGCGAATTCTCCAAGCTCAAGAAACTAGAAAAGATATTGATTTAAAACAAAGATCAGTAAAGGATGAATTGAACGCACTCGAAAGACAGCAGTCTGAGCTTGGTAAAGAGATCGATGAGGGAAGAGTAAGGCATGAAATCCTGAAGAAGTTGATTCAAGAACTGGAAACAGAGAATCAAGCGTTGCGCGCTGAAATTCAAGACGAAAAGCAAAAGATGAATACCTTGAGTCAGCAAATCCCTATCCTACAGACGAAGATTCATGAGCAGACTCAGAAGTTGGCAGAGGTGTCAATAGATCAAATTCGGCGTCAAGTTGAACAATGGGAAGCGTATTTGAAAGCTGCAGAACGTTCCATGTTTGCTGCGCAGGAAAAAACGCAGGAGCGCTACCGCCAACTGGAATTGACCCAGCAGAATATTCGCCGGCTCGAGAAGAGGCAGCAAGAAACCCTAGAGCAGCTTGCGGAAATCGAATCCGCCATTACTGAGCTGGAGAATAAGGAAAAGGACGGAATTCAAGAGCAAGCTACCTTGCTGGCTAAAATTGAACCAACCAAAAAGGAACTAGAGCGTGTTGAGAGTCACTTTGAAACTCTGAACAATGAAATTCAAGAATACCAGCGGATGATGATGCAACAGGAGCAAGCGTTTGCTCAGCTTCGCATTTCTCTGACCCGCCAACAAGAGCGATTTGATACCCTACGCCGAAAAATCGAAGAGGATTTTGGATTGGTTGCTTTTGAGTACGAAGATGTTGTTAGCGGTCCACGTCCATTGCCCATAGAAGGAATGGTTGAAACCTTGCCAGTGATTGAACAGATTCAACCGGAACTAGAAGAAAATATTAAACGATACCGTCATCAATTGCGCCGCTTAGGCCCGGTTAGCCCGGAGGCAAAAGCAGAGTATGAGCAAGTTAAGCAACGCTATCAGTTTATGCAGGAGCAAATCGCCGATTTATTGAGAGCAGAAGCGGATATATTGGAGATCCTTCGTCAATTAGATATGACGATTAAACAAGATTTTCTAAAAACCTATGAAGCAGTGGCGGAGGAATTTAAAACGATTTTTGGACGTTTGTTCAAGGGTGGAAGTGCAAGACTATTCTTAACCGAAGCAGAAGATCTTACCAACGCCGGTATAGAAATTGAAGCGCGTTTGCCTGGGAAAAGGACGCAAGGGTTATCCTTGTTGTCGGGGGGAGAGCGGAGCTTGACCGCCGTTGCTCTGATATTTGCCTTGTTGAAAGTCTCACCAACGCCCTTTTGTGTATTAGACGAGGTTGATGCAATGCTCGATGAAGCAAATATCGGACGTTTTCAAGAAGTCCTTAGAGAACTGAGTCAAAACACACAATTCATCATCGTCACCCATAATCGAAACACCGTTCAGGTAGCAGACATCATCTACGGGGTAACCATGGGACGAGATTCGACCAGTCAGGTGGTCAGTTTGAAATTGGATGAACTTGACCGAGTCATCGGCTCGGGTTAAAGATAAAAAGCAGGTCAAATCAATGACCTGCCTTTTAGACAGAAGCAAATTCCTTTAGGGCTGCACGGTAATTTGCTGTTGAGGTTATGGCTGAGCTGAGGTCAAGGCGGAGATAGCTTGTTGAATTTCCGGTGGGATGGCCGGTTCGGACGGGACACGATTTTGCCAAGTATCATCAATCTTAATTTCGGCCAATTCTCTGAGGCCGGTTAACCATTTCTGGAAGCGCTCGGCTTTGAGCTGTTCCCACTCGCTGTCGGATAGGCGACGTGTTTCACGGCCTAGTAATTGGATGATGTGATAACCGAATTGGGTCTTGACTGGTTGACTGATTTCGCCAATTTTCTGAAGCGCATATGCTGCCTCTTCAAACTCAGAAACCATCATGCCGCGATAGAACCAACCGAGGTCACCGCCATTGTCCTTATTGCTTGTGTCGGTTGAATATTCTGCAGCCAGACTTGTCCAATCTTCGCCTGCGGTAAGTTTGGTTAATACTTCTTGAGCAGTCGATTCATCATCAACTAAGATATGGCGGGCCCAAATTACTTCTTGCTCAGGGCTTATACCTAGTTCGGAAATGATGATTTCTTGCATTTTCTCATAGAGCAATTGATTGCGAACAATTGCGCGCACATCCGCTTCGCTGAGTTGAATATCTTCTTGATAGTTCTTCAGCAAATCTTGATATTCAGATTGGAAAGCTTCGTATGTATAGGGGGTAGGGGTAGCCGTGGGTGCTGAAGTCGGCGTGATGGTTGGGGTTAAGGTAGGCGTTACTGCAGCTTGGGTTTGGGTTGCGGTGAAAATTGCTGTTAAGGAGAAGGTTGGAGTTGATGTAGGTATGGGTGTTATCGTTGAAGTTGGGGTAGGGGAAACCAGAGCATACTGAGTCGGAGAAAGGGTGGAAGTGGCTATCTCCGGAACTGTAGGAGTAAAAGTCGGTGTTCCACTGCGGTAATATCCAAAGACCTCTTCGATCTTTTGATCAATTTCTTCCTCACTAATTGTGATGTTCCTTTTCTTCGCTTCCTGTTCCAGTAATTTGTTCTCTATCATGTTGTCTAGGACTTGTTGTCCAATAAAAGTGGGAGAGAGTTGTTGTTCTAGTTGGCTGAGTTGCGAAGCATAATAAGACATAAAGGAAGGGTCATTACCGTATATTTGGGCAAAAAGCTGATAGTTTTGGAGAATAACGCCCATTTGATTGATCACCCGTTGACGGCTGAAGCGCACCATCATTTGCCATTCTTTCGTCGTAATTCGTTCACCGTTAACGACAGCAACGGGGCGTAGGTTGCGCAACACCATTTGGTCTAGAATGCCATATCCAACGATCAAGACAACCAGCGCAATGGCAATGATGCTGCCGATGATGATGAGACGATTCGTACGCCGTTCGCGTTCCAGCCGCGCCTGGTGTTTTTTACTTTGTAGGTATAGTTTTGGATTGCGTGCCATATAAATCCTCGTTAAAAGATTTGACCTACGGAAGAGCCAGCAATACCGCCACTCCGCAGGTCAATAGGTCAATTGCTTTATTCAACCAATTCGCCTGTAAATTGCAGTAGCGCCAAATGACGAGCTCGCTTGATGGCAACTGCTAATTCGCGCTGGTGCTTGGCACAGGTGCCCGTCTGACGACGGGGACGAATTTTGCCATCCTCACTAATGAACCGCCGCAGAAGATCGACATTTTTATAGTCTATCACGGCGTTGTGGTCGGTGCAAAAAAGGCATA
>CAKZNJ010000547.1 GCA_937129505.1 uncultured Anaerolineae bacterium
GTTGTTGATTGCAACCAAGACGAAGAAATCGACATTGAATTTCTCGGCGATGCCAATGAGTGTATCCCCTTCGGCAACCGTATAAGGGAAAGGTCCTGAAGCGGTTGGGGTGGCTGTTTCGGTTGGGGTCAACGTGACGGTTGGGGTATCGGTCGGCAGGGGGGTGTTCGTGGCTGTATTGGTCGGCGTGGCTGTTTCCGTGGGTGTTGCGGTTGCGGTCGGAAATAGGGAGAACTGAAAACCTTGGGGATTGACCAGCCAGAAGATCAGCACGGCTGCTCCAAGCACCAACAAAAGGGCCGAAGCCCCCAAAATGAGCGGCGCTTGTTTAGCTGCCTGCTGACGTTTGCGGTAGGAAGTAATTACATCATGAGCTTTTTCTTTATCAGTCATTGTCTTTATCTGACTCCTCTCTCCATTAGGAGTTAACAGGATTTTACCTGATTTTCAAGAATCCTTGGGATGCACTTTGAAAGGGGGGATTGCTCCACTGGGGTGAAGGCAACGAGGCAGGGGAAGCGGTAGGGTTGATAAAGCCGGAATCGTCAGTGCAGATATTATTCCGCTTGCCAAATTGTTGGGTCATAGGGTGGCAATTCGCACCGCAGTTCGCCATCTTGGCGGTATCCGAGCGCATACGCGGCTTGCATGAGCGTGTGGATTTCGCTGGTGCCTTCGTAAATCACTGCTCCTTTTGCATTGCGCAAATAGCGTTCCACAGGATATTCGTCCGAGTACCCATAAGCGCCGTGGATTTGGACAGCTTCGGAAGCCGCCTGAAAGGAGGCATCGGTGGCAAACCATTTTGCCAGCGAAGTTTCTTTCGTATTGCGATAGCCCTTATTTTTCATCCATCCAGCGCGCAGATAGAGCAGGCGGGCAGCTTCATACGACTGCACCATATAGGCAATTTTTTGTTGGATCAATTGAAATTTGCCAATTTCTCTGCCAAAGGCTTTGCGTTCAGTAGCGTATTTCACGCTGGCTTCCAAGCAGGCGCGAATCAAGCCGGTAGCGCCAGCTGCCACGGTGTAGCGACCGTTATCCAAGCAGCTCATGGCGATCTTGAATCCTTCTCCTTCTTCTCCAAGTCGATTCTCAACAGGCACGTGAACATCTTGAAAAGCGATCCAACCCGTTGAGCCTGCCCGCACGCCGAGCTTGCCGTGTATATCTCCTCGTTTGACGCCGGGGGAGTTCAGGTCAACCAAGAAGGCAGATAAACCCTCATGGGGGTCGGGGGCGTTGGGGTTTGTGCGTGCGATCACCAGAGCGTGATGTGCCTTCGTGGCGAGGGAAATCCACATTTTCTCGCCGTTCAGGACGTAAATATCCCTATTCTTGCGCGCCGTCGTGCTCAAATTTGCCACATCTGAGCCGATGCCGGGCTCACTTAAGCCAAAGCAGGCGATCTTCTCTCCTTTTGCCTGAGGGACGAGGAAGCGCGCCTTCTGATCCTCGTTCCCCCATTGGAACAAGCCCAAGCTATTCAACCCCACATGAACGGACATCACCACCCGCAAGGTGCTATCGACGGCCTCCAATTCTTCGCAGGCTAAGCCCAGCGAGATATAATCCATCCCCTGCCCGCCGTACTTTAAGGGGAAACAAATGCCAAGGATGCCCAATTCTGCCATCCGCTCCAACACGAAAGGCGCCATCTGCTGAGCGCGGTCGGCGTCGCGAATGATCGGCGCGACTTCGCGTTGGGCAAATTCACGCACCATTTGCTGAACCATCTGATGCTCGGTGGATAAAGCGAAGTCCATCTTTAGCTCCTCTGGCGAATTTGTCTTATTGTGCCCTGTATTTTAACGTCAATTGAACTCAAAATGACATTTTCCCCCCTGTCATGAGTAACGAATTGAGATGTCTTGAAAGATTTCTCAGTCGCTGGCGCTCCTTCGAAATGACATGTCCCTCGTGTCCTGTTGAACGAAGTGAGTGAGACACCTTATGAAAGGTGAAATCGGGATAAGCACATTCCACTCGAGTTACCACAGAGAGCGCTGAGTTTGGATCGGTTTCTTTCTGCCTTCTCTGCGTACTCCGCGGTTATGTTTCTTATCTCAAGCTGACGTTATAAAAATAAGCGTTCGATAAGCAGCGAGGCTTAGCTTTGGGTTCGATGGTATACTTGCGGGGCTAAATGAACGATGTTGCGTTCCCAAACAAACGAAAATGGCTGAATAACCCTGCCAAGCTGGTCAAGCCCCTCTTGGGCATCCTGCTGACAAATTTGGCACTAGCCTTGTTGCTCGCCTTTACTGCCAACCGCTTCAGGTCGATTGAGGGATGGGGCAATTTCTGCGTCGCTTTGGCTATTGCCAGCCTTTTACTATGGAGTGGATGGAGAATTCATCGGGCAGAGCATCCGCCGTGCTGGTTAGGAGGATTGCTGGTCGGGGCGGCTGTGCTCAGGTTGGCTTTGGGGGCACTTTGGTTTGTTGCCCTGCCGACAGTAGGCTTTGGTTCCCCAGCCGAGCGAAGCGGTTATGTGATGGCCGATGCTTATAACCGTGATCGGGCTGCTTGGCGCGCAGCCAAGAATGACCTGCCTCTCAGTAAGTTGATAAGAGGGCGCGTCTACCGCAAGGTCGATCAATATGGCGGTTTGTTATTGCTCAGCACCGCTTACTATCGCTTATTGGGGGGACAGACGCATCATCCGTTATTGATGATTGTGCTCACTGCTAGTTTTTCCTCCTTGGCGGTTTTGTTCGTCTGGGGAATGGGCAATAGCGCCTTTGGGGAGCGGGTTGCCAATCTCGCCGCGTGGTTGATTGCTCTCTACCCCGAAGCGGTTTTGTTGGGCAGTTCGCAGATGCGGGAGGCTTTCCTGATTCCGCTCGCCGCCCTGTCGCTCTACGGTTTACTCCGCTGGCGTCGCGATCGACAGTGGCAAGGGGCGGCGCTATGCGTGGGCGGGCTGCTGCTGACCTATCCCTTTTCGCCTCCTTCTAGCGCGTTGCTTTTGTTTGCGCTGTTGAGCGTTCTGGTTATCGGTGGAGATGGGGGGATATTGCGCCACAAACGGGTCTGGTTGGCTATTGTCCTCCTCCTTCTATTGATTGCAGTGGGGATTTGGGTCAGTTGGGGACACTACGCCCCGCAGAAATACACAAATCCCTTTTCGGTGGCTGCTTGGTGGTTCAAGATTTCAGCCGGCTTGCAAACCCATCTGAGCATTCAGGATTCGGGTTGGATGCAGAAAATTGCTCGTCCGCTGCCCGAATGGGCGCGCTTTTCTTTAATGACCTTTTATGGGGTGAGCCGTCCTCTCTTGCCGGCTGCCCTAATTGCCCAATCTGAAAAGCCATTTTGGCAGGCAATTGCCATTTGGCGGGCAGTAGGATGGACAATTTTGCTGGTATTTCTCGTTGTTGCTCCCTTAATAACGCTGCGGCGAGCGACCTCGCTGAGCCATTCGCAGCGCAAACTGGTTATAGCCCTGAGCTTTGCGGTATGGGTTGGCATCTTGGTAGCTTCCATGCGGGGTGGGGCTGACCTGTGGGACAATCCACGTTACCGCACCCTGCTTTCTGCGCCACAGGTCGTCTTAGCAGCGTGGGCGTGGGTGCGTTACCGCCAGCATCAAGAGAGATGGATCAAGCACGCTGCGGTTGCCCTTGGTTTGATCCTGCTTTGGTTTGTGCCGTGGTATTTGCGCCGATATACGTCTTTTAGTTGGCCGCTGAGCGATTTCTTCCTCACGTTGGGTTTAGGGGTCGCCAGCGCTTTAATTTATTTGGTTTTGGCTTGGTGGCTGAGTCGAAGGCCTTCCGACCAAGACGACTCGCGGCATTAAGCTATGGCGGAGCTTATCCAAGCGAGGCAAGGTAGGTGATGGCCATGGTCACTTTTCCCCTTTGTGTCTTTGTGGGAGCATCTCGGTTCGTCGTCTGCTGAGAGCACCAAGAATGATCTCACTCCCTCTTGTGGGTCTAAAATT
>CAKZNJ010000548.1 GCA_937129505.1 uncultured Anaerolineae bacterium
GCGCGGTATTCATCTCATGACTGCATCAAGTGACGCTCCCGCGTCATGAGAGAGTCTCGAAATGACATGGGGGAGCTGGCGCTCGTTCGGAATGACACAACACCCTATGAACTGGCTCACCCCATTGTGCTGTTGTTCACACCAGAGCTAATTTCTTTCGCTGCGCAACCAACCAAGGGCGAATTTGCAAATCCAGTTCTCAGATTGTAACCCAAAAACCCCTTGGAAAAGGTATAATGAAACTGTCAAACTCAAACAACCGTATAGAGAAGGGAGGAGGTTATAGCACGAAGGGCACGCATGGTGATAGACCTTTGTGTTCAACTCCTCCCTTGTTTGTGAGGATGTTATCGGAATCGATCAAGTGAGGCGAGTATGGACTTTATCCTAGATCCCAACCTTGCCTATTTGGTGTTGGTAATCGCCACCATCTTGGCAATTCTTGCGCTCCTAAGCCCTGGCTCAGGGTTCATTGAGGTGGGTGCTGTCATCGCCGCCTTTTTTGCCGCCTACAGTATCTACCGCTTACCGCTAAGCGGCTGGGCGCTGGCTATTCTTGTCGTTGGGGCGATGTTGTTCCTTACCGCCTTCCTTCGCAAAGATCGCCGTTGGATTTTGGGCAGTTCGATTCTTTGCATCGTAATGGGGTCAGCGTTCCTCTTTCGCACCGAGCGTTGGTGGCAACCGGCGGTCAATCCCCTCTTGGCTACTTTTGTCTCAATTACCTCTGGCGGATTCTTTTGGGTGGTGGGGCGCAAGTTGCTGGAAGCTACGACGGCTGTTCCGCGCCATGATTTAGACCAGCTCATTGGGGCAATTGGCGAAGCGAAAACAGACATCCATCAGCACGGTAGTGTACAGGTAGAAGGCGAATTATGGAGTGCAACCAGTCAAATACCCATCCCAGCAGGCAGCCTTGTACGAGTGGTCAAACGCGAGGGTTTCACACTGGAGGTGGTAAAAGAAGAATAACCAGAACCAAACTCATTTATCCAGCTATCGTTACAAAAGGAAACTTCGATGACGCGTTCATCGTTGCAAGCATTGGCTAATCTTGTGTTCAAATCGTACATTATCTTAGGAGGTTAACGATGTTTTTTACTTCACCTTATTTCCAATTCGGCGGTGCGGAATTTATTGGTACGCTGACCTGCCTGATCGGCGTTGTGGTCGTTCTGGTGGTGCTTTTTCTGGCAAGTGCCATCCGCATCGTGCCAGAATATCAACGCCTCGTCGTCTTTCGCTTAGGGCGGTGTATTGGTTCTCGTGGACCGGGTATTGTCCTTCTCATCCCTGTCATCGATCGAGCGGTGCGTGTTGATTTGCGCGAGCAGGTGCGCGAGATTCCTCACCAGACAGCCATCACCAAGGATAACGCCCCTATCTCAATTGACTTTATCTGGTACTTCAAAGTGCTAGACCCCACCGAAAGCGTCTTACAGGTGAGCAACTTTGAAGCTGCCGCTCAGGGTATGGCGACAACCACTCTGCGCGCCGTCATCGGTGGAATCGTGCTCGACGATGTGCTTTCCGAACGCGAACACATCAATAACATGTTGCGCACCCGCTTGGACGAGGTGACCGAACGTTGGGGTGTTAAGGTTACCAATGTTGAAATCCGTGAGATTATCCCGCCGCGCGAAGTTCAGGAAGCCATGAACCGCCAGATGTCCGCCGAACGCATCCGCCGCGCCGTCGTTACCGAATCGACCGGTACGCGCGAAGCCGCCATCAATGTTGCCGAAGGCGAGAAACAGGCTGCTATCCTGCGCGCCGAAGGTGAAAAGCAAGCCGCCATCCTACGTGCCGAAGGCGAGCGACAGGCGCAAATGCTGCGCGCCGAAGGCTTCTCCGCTGCTCTGGACAAAATCTTCGAAGTGGCAAAAACCATCGATCAGAAGACGATGACGTTGCAATACTTCGAAGCCTTAAAGAGCATTGGTGCCAGCCCCTCAACCAAATATATCTTCCCGCTGGAATTTACCGGCATGTTAGAAAATTTTGTGAAAGGAAAAAGCGAATAATCCTTGAAGCGATTCAGGTCTTTGGCTACCTCTTGCTCTCCCATTTCTTGATCATAAAGCTGTCCGATTCCAAAGCGGGGTCGGACAGCTTTATCTTATCGATTCGAGCCGATTCTAATAAAGAGAGATGCAACGAGAAAAACACGTTACCCTTTACAAGATTTTGAATGCCAATTGGCGTGACCTAAATGCCTTGCACCATCTGGAACAGATATGCTTTCCCAAAGACGGGTGGCCGCTATTAGATCTAATCAGTGTGTTGACTTATCCCAACATTGTGCGCCTTAAGGCAGTGGTTGAGGAAAAGATGGTTGGCTTTATCGCTGGCGACCGTCGCGACGAAGGATACCTCGGCTGGATCGCAACGATTGGCGTTCTGCCAGAGTACCGCCGGCAAGGCATTGCTACAGCATTAATTGGGGAATGTGAGCGGCGGCTAAACACAGCCATCATCCGTTTAAATGTCCGCCGTTCAAATATGGAGGCTATTTCGCTTTACAAACAATTGGGTTATGTACAAATCTCAACTTGGCCGGGTTATTATCAAGATGGCGAAGAAGCGCTAATTTTTGAAAAACGCAATATTTAATAAGCTAGGTATAATTAGGTCTATGCAGAAACGTGCCCTCGTTGCAGAACCGCTCTTAATTCAGGATACCATTCAACTTAACGAATATGTTGATCGCTTGCTCGAGCAACCCGTTGTGGGCGTTGACACTGAGTCCAACAGCCTCTACGCCTACCAAGAGAGGGTCTGCCTCATCCAATTTTCCACACCAAATGAAGATATCCTGATCGATCCATTGGCTATCTCCGACTTGAGTAGGCTGCAACTTATTTTTAACCACCCCCATATACGCAAAGTCTTCCATGCTGCAGAATACGACCTATTTTGTTTACACCGAGATTTTGGGTTTGAATTTCAGCATCTCTTTGACACGATGATTGCAGCACGCATTCTAGGGCGTCCACAGGTCGGTTTAGGAGCGTTACTAGAGAGGGAATTCGGTGTGCGATTGGATAAGCGCCTTCAGCGCGCCAACTGGGGTGTCCGTCCCTTACCGCCCGACTTGATTTTATACGCTCAAGACGACACTCGGTATTTAATTCCCTTGTCCCAGCGGCTCGAACAAGAACTCATCAAAAAAGAGCTTTACCCGCTCGCCAGAGAAGATTTTGAGCGCTTGGCAGCTCAAAACAGCAAGGGGAAGGAAAAAAACTGCCATGAAGAGTGCTGGCACGTCCGCGGCGCTTATGATTTGCCCGTGGAGAAAATCCCGGTCTTGCAAGAGCTTTGTCAGGCGCGCGATCAAATCGCTCGACGCATTAACCAGCCTTTGTTTAAGGTGATCTCGGATCAAAAAATGCTGCAAATCGCTGATAGAGCGCCGACCAACTTGACGCAATTACGCCAACTCGGCTGTCTGAGCAAGCATCAACTCGAACGACACGGCGCTGCCTTGGTAGCCGCGGTTCAACGAGGGTTGCGCCGACCCCTCCTCGTTCCTCCCCGTCACCTGCGTCCGAGTGATACGTATCTAGCGCAACTCGAAGCTCTCCGCCAGTGGCGAAAAAGTATCGCTCAACAGATGAATGTGCCTTCGGATGTCATCCTACCTCGGGAAGTGATGTTGCGCCTCGTGGAATCCCCTCCAGAAACCCTCGAAGACCTGAAGCAGCTCATGAGGGATGTTCCTTTCCGCTTCGAGCGCTTTGGCAACCAGATTTTAGCTATCTTCCAGTCCACACCATAATCCCCCATGCAACTTACTTTTTTTGGCGCAGCCCAAACCGTCACTGGCTCCCAACATTTATTAGAGGTCAATGGGTCAAAACTCCTGCTGGACTGTGGATTATTTCAGGGACGGCGAGCAGACTCCTACGAGAGAAACCGCCGCCTCCCTTACCCTGCCTCGAAAATTGATGCCATGATTCTCTCTCATGCCCACATTGACCATAGCGGCAACCTGCCTAATCTGGTCAAAAACGGCTTCACAGGGCACATCTATGCAACCCCTGCCACCTGTCATTTAGCCAAGATTATGTTGCTGGATTCTGCCCATATTCAAGAGGACGACGCAGAATACCTAAACCGAAAACGACGCAAAAAAGGTGAACCTCTCATCGAACCCATCTACACCATTGCTGATGCCGAACGAGTCGCCCCCCATTTTCATGAAATCCCCTACGACATACCCTTCGAACCCGTCCCCGGCGTGATAGCCAAGCTGATTGATGCAGGCCATATTCTCGGTTCCGCTGCCATCTCTCTGGATATCGAAGAAAAACACCGCCGCTTTCGTCTCTGGTTCTCTGGGGACATCGGTCGCCCAGATTTACCCATAATCCGCGATCCAGTCCTGCCCGAGGGAGTAGATTATCTCATCATGGAATGCACATACGGTGATAAGCGCCA
>CAKZNJ010000549.1 GCA_937129505.1 uncultured Anaerolineae bacterium
CTTACGATGAATATCTACAACGAAGGGATGAGCTTGGTTACGAGGCAGATGGTGTCGTAGTCAAGATTAATGATATTCCTTTAGCTGAGCAACTGGGAACAGTGGGTAAGGACCCGCGTGGTGCAATCGCATTCAAATATCCTGCCCGAGAGGTCTCCACCAAATTAACAAATATCGGCGTCAACGTGGGACGAACTGGTGTATTGACACCTTATGCGATCCTATCGCCTGTCGAAATCGGGGGAGTTATCGTCAAGCAAGCAACTTTGCATAATTTCGACTTTATTGCTGAAAAAGATATCCGAATCGGCGATACCGTGTTAATCAAACGAGCTGGCGATGTTATCCCTTATGTCATTGGTCCGATCATTGAACATCGTGATGGCGATGAGCAAGAGTTTGTGCCGCCGGCAAAATGCCCGATTTGCAATCAACCGATTGAGCATATCGAAGGGGAAGTGGCTTGGTACTGTGTCAACGCTGCTTGTCCTGCCCAAGTAGTGCGTAATCTCGAGCACTTTGTCTCCCGTTCAGCAATGGATATTGTTGGCGTAGGGATCAATCTGGTTGAACAGTTTGTAAAAGCTCGCTTAGTCAGTGATGCAGCGGACTTGTATCGCCTCACAAAAGAGGATTTATTAAAGCTAGAAGGATTTGCTGAAAAGAAAGCCGAAAACGTCCTGAAAGCAATTGCGGATTCTAAAAACCAAACCCTAATCCGTTTAATTATCGGCTTAGGAATTCGCGGTGTGGGTGAAGTTGTGGCAGCAGATCTAGCAAAAAGGTTCAAGTCTATGGATGCCCTGATGACTGCTAGTTTAGATGACTTACAAACTATAGAAGGTATTGGTCCTAATATTGCTCAAGCGATTGTGGATTGGTTTGATCAACCCCGCAATCGATTGCTACTAGAGAAATTACATGCGGTTGGTGTTTGGCCGGTTGAAGAGGAATACTCTCAAGAAGAAGTGAAACCGATTTTTGAGGGTTTGACTTTTGTCGTTACCGGTTCATTACAAAGGTTTACTAGGGAAGAAGTGAAAGATTTCATCGAGGCTCGCGGTGGAAAGGTAACCGATTCAGTTAGCAAAAGAACCAGTTACGTGCTTGTTGGAGAAAACCCTGGTTCGAAATTGGAAAAAGCGCGTCTCTTAAATGTCCCAATTCTTGATGAAGATCGCTTTATCGAGATGGCAAAAATATAAGGACGGGTAAACGCCAGCAAAAACACTGTCAGGAGACCAAAACGTGTTACGAAACGGGAGTACAAATGGCTAGTCAGACTATCGATTCGATCCAAAAACGCATTGAGGCAATGAATAGGCGGGTGGAAAGCATCTGTCAAAACAACCTTTACTTTTATAATCAACCTGTCCAGGAATTGCGAGGTGGCTCAAGAGTTCTTGTAAATGGGCGCGAGATGGGG
>CAKZNJ010000550.1 GCA_937129505.1 uncultured Anaerolineae bacterium
CCCTCAGATGAGCAGGGCTGGGAAGACCATGATTGCACACAAAAGGGAGTATAACTTGAAGAGCAAAGCCCAAGGTGACTTGTTACGGCGACAGAGGATGCCCTTCTGGTTGAAAAGCCTGCTTGGCATCATGGTGTTGCTCCTGCTGGCGCTACCGCTTTCGGTGGCAGCTCAAACGCCGCCCGATGATGCGGTCGAGCTAGGCAGAAAACTGTACGGTGAAAACTGCGCTGTGTGTCATGGCTTGGATGGACAGGGTCGCGTCGGGGCAAGGCTGGCGAAGGATTGGCCCTCCTTGCGCCCTGACCGAGCGATCGCTTCTATCATCGCCAACGGCATCCCAGGCTCAGCGATGCCAGCGTGGAGCCAAGCTCGGGGTGGACCGCTGAGCGACGAACAAATCGAAGCGATCGTCGCTTATATTCTCACGTGGGAAAGCGGTGGTCCGCGTATTCTACCGCCAACGCCAGCCGTAGTCGCACGTCCGCCATTGACGCCACCTCCTGCTGTGCAGGGAGACCCCAACCGTGGCGCCCAGCTATACGACCAAAACTGCGCCCTCTGCCATGGGGCAAACTTAGAAGGGCGTATCGGGGCGACGCTGGCAAAGAACTGGCCCTCCATCCGCCCCGATCAGAACATCCGCAATGTGATCGCTAACGGCATTGAAGGCTCAGCCATGCCGGCTTGGAGTCAAGCCAGAGGCGGCCCGCTCAGTGATGCCGAGATCGATGACCTAGTGGCTTTTATCTTGACCCAAGCTCGTCCGGTGACCGTCTTTCAACCTACCCCTACTCCCGCCTTTCAACCTACTTGGTTGAGCGGGTGGGGAGGTGTACTGTTAACTATCGTTTTGTTTGTCCTGATTGTCAGCGGCGCTTTGATTTATCAAGCTCGCTCGAACCAGACTGCTCCACCCAAGCACGGAGCGGAGTGAATTTGCCTCCAAGCGGGTTGAAGGTTGTTGGAGCACATCCAATTTTTCCCTGATTGATAAGGGGATTGCTTAAGAAGGGTGTTGTGTATCCCCTTTCCAAAAAGGCTGAACAAGGGTAGGGATGAGCAAAAAGGTCAAGCTTCCTTAGGAGCAGGTGCGGATAAGCGCTGTGGGGTAGAAACAGGGCAAAGTGGATAAAAAAAGCAGGGCTCTCCCATAAAGGTATCTTTCTTCATCGCAAGACCTTTCGGGTGTGCCCTGCAAACAAACGTAGCGCTCTCTCGAATTTATTCCAGACTGCCGATCTCTTTTTCTACTTCATCGAGAATCTCACCGCGTCTCACCAACTCTTTCATCGTGTTGTGATCGGGGTAAAGAGGACGGTCTTCGTCTAGATGGGCGACATAGCGGCGAATCACTTCTCGAGCTTTTTGTACGCCGCGGCCGGGTTGAAAATCACGAAAGTCCAGCGCTTGAGCAGCCGCCATAAATTCGATCCCCAGCACCCCATAAGCGTTTTCGAGAATCTGGCCGTTCTTCAGGGCAGTGTTCATGCCCATCGAAACGAAATCCTCCTGATCGGCTGCGGCAGGGATGGACTGAATCGAAGCTGGCATGGATAGGATGCGCTGTTCAACAATCAGCATATCGGCGGTGTACTGGCTGAGCATCATCCCGGAGAACATGCCTGCTCCTTTGGTCAGGAAAGCTGGCAGCCCCACGCTCAAGGCCGGGTTGGTCAGGCGGTTCAAGCGCCGCTCTGAAAGCACGCACACCATGGTGATAGCTGCCCCTGCCATATCCATCGGCAAAGAGACAGGCGAGCCCTGAAAATTCGCCCCGGTCAAGGTCAGTTTGTATTCGGGCAGAAAGATCGGGTTATCTCCCACGCCGTTGAGCTCAGTCTCCACTTGTATTCGGGCAAAAGCAATGGCATCGTGGGCTGCACCGATGACCTGCGGCGAAGAACGCATTGAATAGGCATCTTGGACTTTGGTTTTCATCTTTCCAGTCGTCAGATCGGAACCCTCGATGCATTTCATGATTGCCTTGGCGCTGCGGATGGCGCCGGGGAAGCCGCGCAGCTCATGCAGGCGGACATCATAAGGTTTCAGGTTGGCGAGCAGGGCTTCCAAGCTCATGGCGCAGGCGATCTCCGCTTGCTTGAGCCAGCGGTTCATGTCGTATAGATGCAGAGCGCTCATTGCCGTGAGCAAGTTCGAACCGTTGATGGCAGCCAAGCCGTCGCGCGCTTGCAAATCGGGGATGGCAATCCCAGCCCGATCCATAGCCACTTTGCCCGGCAAACGTTCACCCTGATACCAGGCTTCGCCCTCCCCCATCAGCAGCAACGCCATTTGTGCCATGGGTGCCAGGTCACCACATGCCCCCACCGATCCTTTTTGACAGACAACCGGCGTCACGCCCTTATTCAGCATCTCCACCATTGTCAAGGTGATCTCTGGACGACAACCTGAGTTACCATGGGCATGGACGTTGATGCGGCTTGCCAAGGCTGCTCGCACATGCTCAATCGGCACGGGGTCGCCGATCCCGGCTGCGTGATTGTAGATCAAATAACGCTGGAACTGCATCACCTGTTCATCGGTCAGCACCACTTCGGAAAACTCGCCGATGCCGGTGTTGATGCCATACATGATCTCATGAGCGCGGATCTTCTCTTCCAGCATTTCGCGGCAAGCCTTGATGCGTTCCAAGGCATCGGGGTGAAGTTCCACCTTCTCACCGTCGCGGGCAATCTGTACCAGTTTCTCGATTGTCAAACTTGAACCGTCAAGAACGATCGTCATGCTTTACTCCTCTTTGAACAACAAAAATCTTTTCCCACTGATTGGTCAAAACGGATAGGGGAATTATATCGCTCTAAGCAGAACCGAGTCAGTTAATTCTGTCAACTAAATTCAGGATAATTATCCCCGACTCGCCATACCAGGAACGGTTATTATGCCCTTTGCAGCGAGCAGGCGGACGTCTTTGTCCGCCCGATGCAAATGTAATCATTTGCGCTGTCTAAGTGTAATTCCGTATCCTGAATCCACCGATAAAAAAAAGAGACAACCATCCCTGCCTTATTATAAGTAAGGAGACAAAGGGTTCAAAACAGCGTCAGCCTGTTTTAATTTGTGCCCGTGCATCTACCACTACTGCCCCTTTCCCCGCCTCAAAAACCCTGAGGGGATTGATTTCGACCTCTGCCAACTGAGGAAAATCGGCTGCCAACTGGGCGACGCGTTTGAGAACATCAACCACTGCTTGCCGATCGGCAGGCGGCAAGTTCCGATAGCCGCCGAGTTTTCGCCCTGCCCAGGTGGTCTGTAATAGATGCTCGATTTCGTGATCGGTGATGGGCGCCAGCGCAAATGCTACATCTTGCAGGGCTTCCACTTCCACTCCCCCAGAGCCAAACATCACCAAGGCGCCGAACTGTTCATCTTGGGTAGCACCGATGATCACTTCTTGCCCTGGCCGAGTCATTCGTTGAACATAAACTCCCTGAACACCAGCCTCAGGATGAGCTTGGCGGGCATTCTGCAAGATCACATCGAAGCCATGTGCTACCGATTCACCGTCAGGTAAATCGAGCAAAACGCCGCCGATATCCGATTTATGCGTGATTGCTGAGGAAGCAACTTTCAATGCCACAGGGAAACCCACTTGTTCCGCCAACTGCACCGCTTCCTCAGAAGTTTTTGCCATGCGGATAGCTAGGGTGGGCACCCCATAAGCCTCCAAGATCTGGTTGAGAACCTCGGCTGGCAGTGGTATCGCATTTCCGAGGGCAATGGCACCTTCCAGATAGGGTTGGAGCAGGCGTTTGACCTGCTCGTGATCGATATCTGCTAGTGGCTGTGGTTCACCTGCAGGGCGGGATAGGAAATCAGCCCGTTGGGCTAAAATTGCCAGCGCCGAAGCCGCCCGTTCTGGGAAGCGATATTCAGGGATGCGCGCTGCTCGAAAATGCTCAATCGCTTCTTGGATCAAACGATCCCCCATAAGCGTGACTGCGACCGGTTTGTCGGAGATATAGATCACCGGGATCAGGGCTTTTGCCACCGCTCCCGCTGTTTGCATCGGCAAGGGTGGAATGATCACTAAAGCACCGTGCACCCCCTCATCCAAGAGCATCGCCTGCAAACAAGCTGCATACTGTTCAGGCGTCGCCGTGGCAAGCATATCCACCGGGTTATAAAAGCTGGCTGCCGAAGGGAGGATTTGCTTTAGCTGGGCGACGGTTTCAGGTTTCAAATCAGCCAACTGCATCCCGTTGATCTCCAAAGCGTCGGCGGCGGTAACACCTGGTCCGCCTGCGCTGGTGAGGATGGCAATGGAGCGCCCTTTGGGCAATGGAGACCAGGCAAGCGCTCTCGCCCAGTCAAACATCTCCTCGCTGGTCTCGGCGCGGATTACTCCCGCTCTCCAAAAAGCGGCACTGAATGCGCTCTCGCGCCCGGCTAAGGCACCCGTGTGGGAAGCCACGGCGCGCTGACCACTGGCAAAGCGTCCTACTTTAAGCGCCACAATCGGTTTGACGCGTGAGACTTTGGTTGCCTCGTGAACAAATCTTCGTCCGTCCCGCACCCCCTCCAAATAGAGGGTCAATACCTGCGTGTGTACATCCAAGGCTAACGGGGCTAAGACATCGGTCTCGCAAATATCGGCTTGGTTGCCCAAACTGATCAGGTGAGAGAGTCCCAAATCCTGACCTCTTGCCCAATCGACCACCGCCGCCATGATGGCGCCCGAATGGGAGATGAAAGCCACATCCCCTGGCCGCGGGGGCGGCGGCGGCAGAAAAGTAGCGTCCAAGGGCAAGTGCGTATCCATAATGCCGATGCAGTTCGGCCCTAATAACCGGATATAGTATTTGCGCGCAATGGCAAGGCATTCTTCTTCTAGAGCTGCGCCTTCCTCGCCGGTCTCGCGAAAACCACCCGCACCGATGATCGCCGCACTAATTCCGCGTCGCCCGCAATCGCGCAACAAGCCGGGTATGGCAGGAGCCGGCACTAATAAGATGGCTAAATCTACCGGTTCTGGCACTTCAAGAATATTGGTATACACTTTGCGCCCTAGCAAAGTGCCGCCTTTGGGGTTGACAAAATGTAAAGCCCCAGGGTAGTTACTCTGCACCAGATTGCGCGCGAGGGCATATCCTAGCTTGTTCGGATCGGCACTAGCCCCGATCAAGGCAATCCCTTGGGGATTGAAAAAGGGAGTCAGGGATGGATCAACGCGGATTTCATCATTCATGGTTTTCCTCCAAATACGCATTCATCGGTGTTTTTTGTCAAGCAGGAAGGTCACCCAATTTCAAAAGATGGGTGGCACCCAGAATTTACCATAGGAAAGGAAGGAGAGAATCAGACAAACGAGAAAGAGAAGGGCAGAAAAGCCGATCAACAGCTTATCGCGCAAGCGGTAGTGCAATGTCTCCAACCACACCCGCGGGCCTACACCAAAGGCGCGCAGGTCCATGGCGTCGATGATATCCTCGCTGGCGATAATGGCGTGAATAGTCACCGGCACGATGAGGGGCGCCATCTTGCGCACCTGAGCGATCAGCCCGCCCCGAATTTTTTCCAATTCATAACCTCGCGCTCGCTGAGCATCGAGGGTCAATTGAAAATCACGGCCGAAGGTAGGGATAAAGCGCATGGTCAAGTCGATCGCATAGGCAATTTTATCCGGCAACCCTAAGCCGCGGAAGGTGATTCCATAGTGGGCGGGGTTAATCGTGTAAGGGATTACAATGGTCATGCACGCCAGACTGAACACACGCAGGAATTGGCTCAGGGCAAAAAATGTCCGTTCCCAAGTAACATTAATGGTGGGTTGCCAGCCAAAGATGTTAATGGGCAGAAAGACTTTGCGGATCAAATGTTCCTGACGGTAGACTTCAATCCCACCGCGGCCGGTCAGGAAGGTCAAAAAGGCAAAGAAAGTGATAAAGGCGAAGATAAACAACATCGGACGCCGCATTTCCCGCCAAGATACTCCCGAAGTTAGCAACACCAGCAGAGCAATGAGAGCGAAGAAGGCCAAAAAACGCAAATCCCAAAAGAGCAGAGTTGAAGCCAAGAAACAAGCATAAAAGATAA
>CAKZNJ010000551.1 GCA_937129505.1 uncultured Anaerolineae bacterium
CGCAAAGGAAAGAGATCGCCAGCTGGGCATATCGCGCATTGGCTAACTCGCTTCAAAATCGTGCCCAACCTTCACCACCGGCTGCTTTCGAAACATTGATCTCTGAGGAGTTTCTCCTCAAACCATCCTCTCGACAATTGCTTTTCTCAAATCTGATATTTCTTAGCTTGCTCGCTTCGGTTCACCTTACAAATAATGGTGTCGATAAAAAAGAAATAGAGGCTTTTCTAGAATCCAAATGGTGTCCAGCCATTACAGCTGCCTTGCTCTCAACTAAAAATGTAATTAGTCTTTCCCTAGCTTCGGATCAATATTCTAAAACCATGGGGCAATCCCTTATCCTTGCCAATGCCCTGCGCTACTTATTACCCTCTAATCCCGATATAAAAGCCGCTCTTCGCTCGATTGCAAACTCAATCAGAAATGATAGCGAACCAAAATACTGGCGGGTCAAATTATTTTCCGCTTTTATGCGTTTTTCATCGGAAGAAAGAGTTCTATTTATAAGATTGCTCCTGCAATCCAAAGAGATATTCTTGCGCCAAATAGGCGCTTTAGGGTATGGGTTATTGAAGCATGTCTCAGACCTTCAGCCCCTGCTAAATCTCCTCGACGATCCAAATCCTGCTTGTTTCCAAGCTGCCTGCCTAGCATTGGTCAACATCGGTAGCTCCCCCGCAATGGATGCCGTCATTTCTGCACTATTGCACGGTCACGAGAGACTAAAAGAAGCTGCTGCCCAAGCTCTTGCCAACGATCCCAAAATCGGTCATGCGATACTGAGAGAAACAGCCAACCACAAAGATCCACTGATCCGAAAAGCGACGATCACTGGATTAATGCGCATCGCTACCCCCTGGTCAAAAGAGATAATTCAAAAAATGGCAATCGAAGAAGATGTTTGGATCGTCAAAGATACTGCTGCCAGCGTCGTCGCTTCATTCGAACAAATCAAACCCAACATCCCCACAAAACGACCCGATACAGCTGATTTATCATGGCTAATTCATTTTGCTAGCCAGAAAGGCATCGGATTATCCCCAGGGAAATCCAATCAGGATGTAGTCCTGATGGCTTTAGAGCAAGGTGATCCCGAAACACAAAAAATGGTTCTCAACTACCTGCTGTTCAATCCTCTCGACATGGCAATACCACCGATTAGAGACCTAGTTGCTTCATCACTCGAGGATTTGCGATCAGTGGCTTTTCAAACTCTATGGTCTTTCTCGGTCTGTCGAGAAGCAAATGAAACCTCATTACACCCTATTCAAGTGATTACTTAAGATCTCCTCGACCTCAGTAGGCAATAATCCCTCCACCGTGACAATCTTGATCTTGGATCTTTCCCCGGCTGCTATTTTGATATGAGAGGTGTTGATATGAAATATTTCCGATAGAAATTCAATTAGTTGACGATTTGCCCTGCCCTCTATTGGCGGTGCTTTAAGATGAATGCGAACACTACCATCACCCATCAACTCTGCAATTTCATTCTTTGATGATTTCGGTACTACTCGAACGACAAAAGCCGTGCCGCCAACGCCATCATGAAACCTATGATTACCAAACTTCATTTTCATTTTCTAATAAAGCATGATGAATAACTGCATGATTAGTGAGTCAATGACTTGGATAATAATTATTAAGACCAACGGACTGAAATCAAACATGCCTATGGGAGGGATATTTCGCCGAATCGGATTCAAGAGTGGATCGACCAAGCGGTCAAGGGCTTCTCGAACCGGGTGATAAGGGGACAGAAAATAGGATAGAATTACCTTTATGATAACGATAAACATGTACACTCGTAAAATCGTATGAATGATATTAGCCACGATAAACATACTGATCTCCTCTAAGGATGTGGTCGCTCTCCTAGAATAGCTTGTCCTATCCGAACAATCGTAGCTCCTTCCTCAATGGCGATCTCGAAATCCGAACTCATCCCCATCGAAAGCTCATGCCATCTGACCTCAGGTAGTTGAGCTTGAAGAAAGCGCTGTAACTCGACCAACTGGCGAAATACTGGGCGTGCATCTTCACTGTTTTCAAAGAATGGCGCCATCGTCATGAGGCCGCGAACCTCCAGATTTGGTAATCGGGCAATTTCGGCCAAATCAGACAACAACTGATCCCAAAAAGTACGCTCTGAAGCAGAGAAACCGAATTTTGTCTCTTCTCCACTAACATTGCATTCTATCAGGACCGGCATTTTCTTATTGGATGCTTCTGCGTATCGCTGCAAACGAAGTGCTAGCTTTAAGCTATCCAATGAATGAATCATCGAATAATTTTGGATAACCATCTCGGCTTTACGGCTTTGGATGTGGCCGATCATATGCCATTCAATCCCAGTGTAAAAACTCAACGCTTTTATTTTCTCTATACCTTCCTCGGCATAATTTTCACCGAATTTACTGAGCCCCAACTCGATGGCTGCTTGGATTCTCTCAACAGAATGTCCTTTTGAAACGACCACCAAACTAATCTCATCGCGAGAGCGCCTAACCCTTTGACAAGCTCTAGCAATACGTTCTTCAACGATTTGATAGTTCTTTGCGATTACAGACTTGATAGGTGCAAGAGACGATGTTTGGACCATAGCTATTTCCAAATTGAATTATAAGCTAATCACAATTCCAAACCGCCCCGTCTGACCACTTTCTGCCCGATGAGAGTACCAGTCGTCCAAGTGACATGCGGTACATAAGCCAGCGATTTCAATTTCACGAACGCCGGCTTGCTCAAGAAGCAACCGATTTGCCAACCACAAGTCAAATTTAAACACACCGTCTTCGACCTCAAACGCTTGCCTAGCCAAATCAGGCATAGCGTCAAAGGCTGACTTCCATACCTCTACCCCAACCGGATAATGGTGAGCAGCGATCGATGGCCCGATGCCCACCCAGATATCCTTGGGATTTGAGCCATAGGTGGATGCCATCTTATAAATAACCTTAAGGGCAATCTTAGAAACCGTGCCTTTCCAGCCGGCGTGAGCAATCCCAATTACACCTTTCGATTTATCAAAGAACAGTAAGGGTACACAATCTGCAAAACGCATCAACAGGTGAACACCACGGCTACTCGTCAGAATTGCATCTGCTTTGTGGTGAGGTTCTTGAGGGTTCTTGGGTTCTGATACACAGATAACCTCGTCACTGTGTACTTGCCAAACGTCAAAAGTTCGTTGAAACGATAATCCCACCGCTTCAAAAGCCCTGCGTCGATTTTCCACTACCCTCTCGATAGAATCGCCTACGCTCCCGCCAAGGTTTAGCGATGACCAAGGCTCAGGGCTAACCCCACCTCTCCGAGTAAAAATAGCATGTGCGACACCGAAATTATCAAGGGTTTCAAATGTATAATAATGTAGGCCGTTGACGTGGTTATGCTTCAAATTTGATCCTCTCCCTAGCCTTCTATCGCCATCTTAGATTGCGAGTGTATTTTCTTCGCGTAGAGTATTTTTCTCGTTTCCGCCATGCTCTCCTCGACCGATGGAAAGCCAAACCACGCAGTAAAGAACCCGAAACTAAAACCGGTCACGATGCGCAAAAAAGGAGTACTCTCCCGAATTGGTAAAAGGTTGAAGGGGGGTTGGCTGATAATTTGACTGATGCCATCTAACCCGATTGGTACCAAACCTACCAGAATCCACATAAACCACGGGATTGATTTTAAGTTACGAAAAAAGACAAAAAGTACTCCAAAGAAGAGAATACCGAAGTAAATTGCTACATCTCGTTGACATAGCGCAACTTTATAACCGACCTGTTCATTTCCAACAAATTGACGAGCCAGTAGAATTCCCTCAGCGGAATTCACTTCTGGTAACCCTGTCGCCTGGGAATAACTCCGAAACTCTTTCAATCCTGCGATCTCTCTAGGGTAAACAAGCTGTTCGCCGAAAAGAAAGAAAGAGCGGTAAGCAAGCTGATGGCAAACGACACCATACAGATTATAAATCAAGCGCGCTGGGGGCAAGAGATTTGCCTTCATAAAAATCGGCGCCAAAAAAGGGAGACTAACATAGATCAATACAATCAAGTTAATGGCCGCAAGATAATGTCTGGCTATCCAATAAACAATTTCATCAGCAATTCCCCAAACTCGCATCCGCTCACTTTTTTTGGTTTTTGAGAATGAATTAACACACTCAAGTTGTCTATTGCGGTCCTGTGCTGCAGCTAAGGATACTTGCAAATCCTCTTTTCTTATCGGAGCCTTTAGGGTATACGGACCAATTTCAAGTACTGGTATCTCCAAAGCATACTGCTTGTATATCTCTACATTCCCCTCGATATCAATTTCGGTCACGTGATGGGGGTATTTTTCCTGTAAGTCTGCCAAATCTTTCTTGACTTGCTCACAGAGATGACAACCTTGCCGCGTATATAAGATTAATTGAAGCATGTTATAAACCGAAATCGACGAAGAAACCGAAGCGGGATAATTGAGATAGATACCCTAAGGCTAACAAGCCTCCCACAAACACTAAGAGCACTCCCATCACAATTTCAGTATAGCGCATGACCTTGCCATACTTCCTGATAAATGTTGTCACCCACCCAATGCCGATTGCAGCAATGAGAAATGGAATCGCTAGTCCGGCTGAGTAAGCAGATAGAAGAATAATACCTTGACTGACCGATCCACCGTTTAGCGCTATCATCAATATTGAGCCAAGAACTGGACCTACACAGGGTGACCATCCAGCGGAAAAAAACACACCCATCAACAGAGATGTAAACAATCCCTTGCCATCAGCCTGCGTAGACTGGGGACGGAGGTCGTATTCTAGGAAAGGTATTCTTAGGATACCAATCAAATGCAACCCGAATAAAATCACAACTACACCGCCGACTTTAGCCAATAAATCTCGGAAATTTACCAGAAGCCCCCCTATAGCAGATGCTGTTACGCCTAACGTAATAAAAACCAAACTAAAACCAATGACAAAAGCAGTACCATGTAAAACAGTACGCCATTTGTTTAAAGCATCAGAATTTACTGCTATTGCTCTTCCCCCCAGATATCCAATATAGGCTGGAACAAGGGAAAATACACAGGGGGATAAAAAAGAAGCCAAACCAGCCAAAAACGCTAATCCAACCGTTGGAGTGATCATATCTGTCCTTCTAACCTTCGATAACTTTAATCCTTGTTGGAGAAATTTGAGTATCCTTGCTGTACAGCTCACCGGGGTCATATTGAACAGGAGGATTTGTCCAGCGAAAGACCCATTGGGCATCCTCTGGGCGGGCATTTACACACCCATGGGACATCAGCTCTCCGCCAAAATTATTATGCCAAAATGTGGAGTGGATTGCCACACCATCCCCCGTAAACAAAACTGTCCAGCCGATACCTGGTAAGTCATACCCCGCTCCGGTTGTGCCCCCGCTCATGTGAGTCGAGATTAATTTTCGCCAGATGAGCATGGTTCCT
>CAKZNJ010000552.1 GCA_937129505.1 uncultured Anaerolineae bacterium
CTCTTTGAACGTTTTTCCAGTTCCCGATGGTGATACGGGAACCAACATGGTCTTGACCATGCAAGCGGCTTTCGATGAAGTGGTCAATGGGAATGAACAGAATTTTGGCAAAGTCTGTCATGCTGTTGCGCATGGAGCATTGATGGGTGCGAGAGGGAATTCAGGGGTCATTCTCTCTCAAATCTGGCGAGGCTTCGCTCGTGCGGTGGATAATATCGAAGAGCTAGACCTTCCCACCTTTGTAAAAGCACTCGGTTCTGCGCGCGACACCGCTTACAAAGGGGTTGTCCGCCCTGTTGAAGGAACAATCCTCACCGTAATCAAAGATATTGCCAATGCCGCTCAGGAAGCTCTGCCTAAGGCCAAAGATTTGCTCGAGTTATTGGAACTGATCGTCAAAGCAGCGGATGCCTCAGTGCAACGTACGCCTGATTTGTTACCCGTGCTTAAAGAAGCTGGCGTTGTCGATTCAGGTGGAAAAGGGCTGTTCTTTATCTTCGAAGGAATGCTTCGCTATGCAAAAGGCATGCCTCTGGATGCTCCCACCACAACGGTCATGCCGATCGCCTCGATGAACCTACAACGCACAATGGAAATCATCGAACCGGGTCAGGATGTTGAAGTCGTAATCGACTTCCGCCCATACAGCAAACTCGATATCGAAGCTTTTTATCAAGACCTGGAAAAGATGGGCACTTCAATCCAACTCGGAGAAGGGGATGGAATTTATCGCTTGCACATCCATGTCGCCGATGGGCGGCAATATGAGCCGATTGAGTATATCAAACAAGTAGGTATCTTCACCAAAGTTGCAATGGAGAACCTCGCCGCTCAAATGGAAAAAACAGAAGAGAAAAGCAGCCTAGCTCAGCTTACTCTTGCTCCCGTCGAACCGGGCTACATCGCTGCAGTTGCCGTGGCGCCTGGGCCCGGCATTGCCAGAGTATTTGCCAGCTTGGGTGCAGCCGCTATTGTTCATGGTGGACAAACAATGAATCCTTCGACACAAGAAATTCTTTCCGCTTTTGAAAATCTCCCCACCGATAAAATCGTTATCCTGCCCAACAATAAAAACATCATTCGCACTGCGGAGGCAGCACGAGAATTGACGGTCAAGAAGGTTGCTGTCATCCCCAGCCGCTCAGTGCCGCAGGGATTAGCAGCCATGATGCGGTTATCACCTCATGAGGATTTCGACACCGTCGTTAACGAAATGGCAGAAGCCTTGCTGCAAGTTGAAACAGGGGAGATCACCCGTGCAACCCGGAGCGTTGAAATCGATGGGGTCTCAGTAAAAGAAGGGGAATTCATCGCCTTGCACAATGGCAACCTGGTTGCATCTTCAACTTCTCTGAAAGAAGTCACATTAAACCTTCTCAATCTAGCGCATGCTGATCATTTTGAACTCATTACCATATTTTATGGAAAGGATTTAAGCAAACAGGAAGCCAATCAGATTGCCGATGAAATCCGTTTTGCCTTTCCTGAACAGGAAATTGAAGTACAAGATGGTGGACAGCCCCATTATTACTTTATAATTTCGATCGAGTAAAATTCCTGATCTAACCATGAATTGATTTTTATGCAGCATACCTGTATTGTCACAGATGCTTCTGCCCAATTCCCCAAGCGCCGGATAGGGGTACAAAATTTGGTCAAGATTTTGCCCCTGATGTTCACCGACAACAACAGCGAGCTGTCCTTTGCAGAGGACAATTTACATCATCCAGATGCAGCTCTTTCTTTACCTACCGAGCTTTCTATCCTCTCTTCCGACAAGGATGATGAGAGTAAATTAAAACACTACCTCACAGGCATGGCTTACGAGTTCCAACAGGTGCTTTTTTTACTTCCCACAAAAACCTTTTTCCCTTCTTTCTCTCTGATCACCCAAACACTTCAGCAAATGAATTTGCCCTCTGTCTTCAACATCATTGATAGCCATAGTTTGGGGTATGGTCTTGGGTGGTTGATTCAGACTTGTGCTGCCGTGGTCGGGAGATACGACAACATCAGCGATGTGAAACGCTTTTTACATCATAAAATTCCTCATATCTACACCCTGCTCTATCTTCCAGACCTCAGCAACCTAAGTCGCTCAAAAATTTTAGATCCCGATCAAGCTTTTGTAGGGGGATTGCTGGGTATTCGTCCCTTGATCTTGCTCGAAAATGACCAAATCATCCCCTATCAAAAAACCCGCAATTTTAAGAATTTAGTGGATAGTATGGTAGAGTATGCGCATGAGTTCGATCGCATTGAGTATATTGGATTACATTTCGGCAGATCAGTCACCCTTGCCGAGAGAAAAACTATCCAAAATCGCTTGCAACCTATCCTGCCGCAAAACCCGATCGATGCTCAGGTGATGAGTCCCTACCTCAATCATATTTTAGGTGATCAAGCAATCTGCATGATCTTAATAGAAAGCGCAAACAAGTATGAAATCTAATCCTTCAATCGCCATTGTCACCGATAGCACGGCTGATATACCCGATGAATTATTAAGTGAATACGACATTCACATGGTCAATAATTACGTCATCATTGAAGGACAAAGCTACGAAGACCGAAAAGACATTAGCCGCGAACATTTCTACACTTCTCTGCCGACCATGAAAAAGTTCCCAACTACTGCAACCGCACCTTCTGGTGTCTATCAAGAGCTCTACGAGCGGTTGCTCTCCGAAGGGAAGGACTTCATCCTTTCCATCCACACCTCCGCTCGATTAAGTGGCATCTTAAACGCCGCTTCGGCTGCTGCAAACGCTTTTGCTGAGCGGGTTAAAGTCATTGACAGCCTGAGTGTCAGCATGGGGTTGGGATTTCAAGTGCTCGCCGCCGCAGAAGCCGCTCGCGAAGGCGCAAGTGTAGAAGCAATCCTTGCTAAACTATCCCAGTTACGAAGTCGAATCAAACTTGTTGCAATGTTGGATACCTTAGAGTATATCCATCGCAGCGGCCGTGTTTCTTGGGCTAGAGCACGGCTGGGGGAATTATTGAAAATCAAACCATTTGTAGAAGTATTGAATGGACAAGTGCTGAGTCTTGGTGAAACTCGCACCTATCAAAAAGGGTTCATCCGCATGGTTGAACTGCTACGTCGGGTAACTCCGCTTGAAAAATTGGCGGTTTTACATACCAATGCCGAGGAGCGTGCCCGCCAGCTTCTCCACGAGGTGGTAGACATCCTTCCCACCCATGTGTTTACCATTAATGTGACTACCGTGATCGGCTCTCATGTAGGACCAAACGGACTCGGTTTCACTGCAGTTCACAAATAATCCAGAGTTGGCTGGTAAAATTACCTTGATGAAGCCTTCGATCCAAAAAATTTATAATATCTTTCGCATCGAAATCGAGAATCAATTTTTCAATCGGGCTGTGATTGGTGGGGTCAATCGCATTTTGGAACGTTGGACGGCCGAAGCCCGTAATGATCAGCTCGATGAAACCATCATTCAAGAGGTTCAGAATCGCTTAGCGCTCTATCCCCAACTTCCCGTTGAAGAACGTGCCAAGACGTTGGATCAACTCTGGATGAGCTTGCAAGCGGTTTTGGAAGACATTCCTCCCCTCCCTCAACCCACTCTAGAAAGTCCACCGAAAGGAACGCCAGAGCAAAGAGAACATCCGAAAGCTCCTGCTAAAGCAGAATCCCCATCCTCCATCGAGGGTCAAATTGATCTCAAAGCACTAAAAGCCTCGATTAAAGTTTTGCCTGGCATCGGTCAAAAATACGCAAATGTGCTCGCCAAACTAGGCTTATATACTTTAGAAGACCTGCTCTTTTACTTCCCTCGCCGCTACGACGACTATTCGAACCTCAAACCGATTCACAGCCTGATGTACGGGGAAGATGTGACCGTCATCGGTGTGATCCAATCTGTCACAGAACGAAAGACCTCATCAAAACGATCGATTGTCGAAGCCATCTTGACCGATGGGACAGGTGGAATTCGGATAACGATTTTCAATCAACCTTGGCAAGCTCAAAAATTACAGATTGGTGAACCCTACGCTGTTGCTGGCCGGATCGACCAATACCTAGGGCGGTTGGTCTTGGTCAATCCGGAAATTGAACCGCTAGATAAAGAGTTACTGCACAGTGGGCGTATTGTTCCCGTCTATCGCTTGACAGAAAACATCACGCAGCGGTGGTTACGTCGCACCATCAAACAAGTGGTCGATCGCTACGCACCAAAACTCGTAGATTACATGCCGCTCTCGATTCGGCAATCCGCTCAATTAATGGAGTTATCCAAAGCCGTTCATCAAGCGCACTTTCCCGACTCCCCTCAAAGCCTCGAACAAGCCCGTTACCGTCTGGCATTCGATGAAATCTTTTTCCTACAAATGGGGGCATTGCGGCGCAAATACCAATGGCAGCAGCGCCCCAGTCGATCCTTTATCGCACCGCCAGGCTGGCTCGAGAAATTTCGGTCAATTCTGCCCTATCCACTTACCCAGGCCCAAGAACGTGCCATACAACAAGCTTTTACTGACCTTGCCTCCGGAAAACCAATGAATCGACTTCTTCAGGGGGATGTCGGGTCGGGTAAGACCGTGGTTGCCGCCACGATCGCGGCGCTCGTCGCCCACCAAAACGCCCAATCTGCGATCTTGGCACCCACCAGCATCTTGGCAGAACAACATTACCGCACCTTCCTTAAACTGCTTGCCCCGCCGAATTCATCAACAGCGTCTCCCGATGACGTTCACCTTCCACCCGCGGCACTCCGCTTGCTAACCGGCGCCACTAGTGATGCCGAGCGGCGCGAGATCTTCGCCCAATTAGCCAATAATCAAATCAAAATTCTCATCGGTACTCACGCTCTGATCGAAGAAAATGTCCAATTTTGCGATCTGCAGTTCATTGTCGTTGACGAACAGCATCGCTTTGGGGTAGAGCAACGCGCCCTCCTTCGCCATAAAGGCGAAAACCCTCACTTGATGGTGATGACCGCCACTCCTATTCCGCGCTCTCTTGCCTTAACCATCTACGGCGATCTCGATCTAACCCTACTAGATGAAATGCCCCCCGGCAGGCAACCGACTAGCACCCACGTGGTCCTACCGTACGAACGCGAACGGGTTTATCGTCTTATCGAATCCCAGGTTGACCAAGGAAAGCAAGCTTTCATCATTTACCCCTTAGTGGAAGAAAGTGAGAAAACTCAAAGCCTTTCTGCTGTCGAAGAGTACGAACGCCTACAGCGCGATGTTTTTCCCAATTATCGTTTGGGCTTGCTACATGGACGCCTGAAAGCAGAGGAAAAAGAACAGGTGATGTTGGCGTTTCAGCGCAGAGAGGTCCAAATCCTCATCTCGACCTCGGTTGTGGAAGTCGGTGTTGATGTACCTCAAGCAACCGTGATGGTCGTGGAAGGCGCCAACCGCTTTGGCTTAGCTCAACTGCACCAATTCCGTGGGCGAGTAGGACGTGGTACA
>CAKZNJ010000553.1 GCA_937129505.1 uncultured Anaerolineae bacterium
GGTTTGCATTAGGGGCAACAAAAGCGGAGGTTGCTACTCAGATCGTCATCCCAGCTGCCCTGTCGGGTATTGCGGCTGCATTTATTCTGGCAATCTCTCGCGCAATTGGGGAGACGATGATTGTTGCCATCGCTGCCGGGCAGCAACCCAAAATGACCCTTAACCCACTCGAGTCTATCGAAACCATGACAGCCTACATCGTTCAAGTCAGTCTTGGAGATACGCCCCACCAAAGCATTGCCTATCAAACCATCTTTGCGGTTGGGATGTTGTTGTTTGTAATGACTTTAGTGATGAATATTATTAGTTATTTCTTTACGAAGCGATTTCGGGAGGTGTATGAATGAGGGCAACCAGTGCTATCCAAAATGCTACCTTTGAGAGACAGCTAGCTACCCGACAATTAAAGGGAAAAATCCTTGAAATTGTCGCTTTGATTGCGATACTTCTCGGAATAGCTGTCTTATTAACCCTACTCGTTGATGTTGTGATTGATGGTCTCCCCTGGCTTCAACCCCGTCTGATTACCGAATTTCCCTCTCGCTTCGCAGAAAAATCCGGCTTACGGTCAGCTTTGCAGGGCTCAATTTGGTTAATGGTCTTCACTGCGATCATGGTGGTGCCAATTGGTGTTGGCGCAGGAATCTATCTCGAGGAATTTGCCCCCAAAAACCGCCTTACCGAATTTATTGAGATCAATATTGCCAATCTTGCAGGTGTTCCTTCTATTATTTACGGTTTGCTTGGATTGGGGTTATTCGTCCGAGGTTTAGGTCTAGGCAGGAGCTTATTGGCAGGTGCATTGACGATGACCTTACTCGTACTACCGATCATCATTGTCACCACGCGTGAGGCCATTCGAGCTGTACCCCGTTCAATTCGCCTTGCTGCACTAGCACTAGGCGCTAACGAGTGGGAAACCGCGCGCGATCATGTATTGGCTTACTCGCTGCCGGCAATCCTAACCGGCGTAATCTTGGCTATGTCACGCGCGATCGGTGAAACTGCTCCATTGATCACCATAGGTGCCTTGACCTACATTGCTTTTGACCTGCGAGGCCCGATGGATATGTTTACCGTGCTTCCCATTCAAATCTTCAATTGGGTTTCTTTGCCCCAGAAAGACTTCCACGGCGTTGCAGCAGCAGGCATCATCATCCTACTCGCATTGCTTCTCTCAATGAATGCTATTGCCATTTGGTTGCGCAATAGATTATTCATCCGCTGGTAATAGGAGTATTTATGAGCGACAACCATCAGATTATCCTCGAAGCTCGCAACCTGAATATCTATTATGGCAACTTTTTAGCCGTCGCTGATGTAAACATGCATATCTACCGCCATCAAATTACGGCGATTATTGGCCCATCAGGTTGTGGGAAGTCTACGTTGATTCGAGCTTTCAATCGAATGAATGAACTAGTCCCAACCGCTCGCACAGAAGGAGAAATTTTATTTAACAACGAGAACATCTATCACCCCTCGATCGATCCAGTAGAAGTGCGGCGTCGCATAGGGATGGTATTTCAAAAGCCCAATCCCTTCCCAAAACCCATCTACGAGAATATCGCTTGGGGGCTGCGCATTAATGGCTTTAACGGGTCAAAATCACAACTGGACGATTTGGTTGAACAAGCTCTGCGGGACGCTGCCCTATGGGATGAAGTGAAGGACAAACTCAATCAAAGCGGCTTATCGCTATCTGGCGGTCAACAACAACGGCTTTGCATTGCCCGAACAATCGCTCTCCGACCCGAAGTTATCCTAATGGATGAACCCGCTTCTGCTCTCGATCCAATAGCCACTCTCAGGATTGAGGAGCTAATGCAAGAGCTGAAGAAAAACTACACTATTATCATTGTCACCCATAACATGCAACAAGCCGCACGGGTATCAGATTACACGGCAATGATGATGCTTGTCGATCAGGAACAACGATCGGGAACCGTTATTGAATTTGATCGCACGACCACCATCTTCACCAACCCGAAGGATAAGCGCACCGAAGATTATGTAACAGGTCGGTTTGGCTAAACTTTAAGAATCCTTAACTATTTTTATCAATGTTATAATTAATAAGTGAGGCAATGATGCTACGAAAAACTTTCAGCCAAGAACTTCAACAGCTCAAGGATGATGTGATTGAATTGGGTAAGATCGTGCAACAGATGATCTTACAATCCGTTAGCGCCTTAAAAAACAGAGATATCCAGTCCTCCCATCAGATTTTGGAGTTGGATAAAGAAGTCAACGCAAGACGATTTCAAATCGAAAATCAAGTGTTGGTTCTCATCGCCACCCAGCAACCAATGGCATACGATCTTCGTCTTTTAGCTTCCATTCTCGAAATTGCTGGCGAATTGGAACGAATCGGAGATTATGCCAAAGGGATTGCCCATATCAATATTCGAATGGGCGATCTCCCGTTAATCAAACCCCTGATTGATATTCCCCGCATGGCTGAAAAATGTAGCGATATGCTCAACCGTGCACTGCAGGCATTCTTACAAGAAGATGAAAAAACAGCCAGAGCAATCCCCCTCGAAGATGATGAAGTCGATTTTCTTTATTTACAAATTTATCGGGAGCTAATGACATTTATCATCGAAGACCCAACAAAAATTGAGCGAGCCAATTGGCTACTCTGGGCAGCTCATAACCTGGAGCGTTCAGCGGATCGGGTGACAAATATTTGTGAACGCACCATCTATGTCACAAGTGGTATCATGAAAGAAATTAGCAGCTCGGACGACGAGTTCAAAACTATGTAGGAAGGTACACAAGGTCGGGCTGTTGGTTCGACCTTGTTTTTTTATCTTTTTGCAAATGAACGATAATTGCTATCTTAAGCTGAGTCGGACGTAAATATTGTATAACCATTTCGCGTCCAGAGGTAAAAATGCGCCTTATAGGGACAATTTTTGCAGCAATCCTAATCTTTTTTGGTGTTCTCTTCATTTGGGGAGCATTCAGCCCTCAAGGCCAGTGGGGATGGATTATTGTCGGGCTCATCAGTGTTTTTCTGGGGCTAGGCATTCTGTTTTTAGCCTATAGACCAAAAACCAAAGCTGGAGAGCAACAAACGCTAAAAGTTCAAATCGACTTGCCGGCAAACGTTAATTTGGACACGCTAAAGTGTCAATCATGTGGGGGTAACTTAACTATGGAGAATATTCAACTCGTTGCAGGCAGTCCAGTGGTTAACTGTCCTTACTGTCATTCTACCTACCAATTGACCGAAGAACCTAAATGGTGACGACGGAACGTAAAATGGTTAAGAAAAGTGCCATCCTTTTTATCCTATTCGCAATTGTCTTAGTATTCGTATTAAACCCGGCACGGGCCCAAACCTACCAGTTTTCTGTTCCCAAAGAGACCGTGGATGTCTACTTTAATGAAGATGGCACCTTATCGCTCTCTTATGAATTTTGGTTTGAAAACTCAGCAAATGCATCCCCGATTGATTTTATAGACATTGGTGTCCCTACACCAAATTATGACCTATCATCCGTACAAGCGTACATTAACGGCATTCAAATTACTTCGATCGAAAAATCACCTTATGTAGATAATGGCATAGCACTTGGTTTAGGAGGATATGCCATTCCACCAGGGGAGACAGGTATCGTTACTGTGTTTATCCCGAATATTCGTGGCGTTTTATATGTAGATAGCTCGGATGCAAATTATGTCAGTGCTGTTTTTTCGCCCACTTGGTTCAGCTCCGAGTACGTATCTGGGTTTACGGAGATGACCGTCACCTTTCACCTTCCCCAAGCGGTAAACCCTGATGAACCTCGCTGGCACCAATCACCCGGCTCATTTCCTTCAGAGCCACAAACCGGCTTTGATTCTGAGGGGCGGATCATCTATAGTTGGTATAACCCCCACGCGTTTGCTTCCGTTCAATACAAGTTCGGTGCCTCATTTCCCAAGCAATATATCCCTGAATCGGCTATCGTGGCTCAAAGTATCAACCTTGATTTCGTGTTCTCGCTGCTTTCCAATCTAATTTGTTTCGGTATCCCAGCTCTGTTCATCTTTATGTTTGTTTACGCATTTATAAAAGGACAACGACGCAAATTCGAGTATCTGCCGCCAAAAATTGCAATCGAAGGCAACGGCATCAAACGAGGCCTCACAGCTGTCGAAGCAGCAATACTTTTAGAACAACCACTGGATAAAGTGTTGACGATGATCCTGTTTTCAGTCATCAAGAAAGGTGCAGCGAGGGTTGTCCAAAAAAATCCTATTGAAATCGAAAAAGAAGTTGACGGAGGAGCTGAAAATCTCCGCCCCTATGAGGTGAAATTTCTGGAAGCTTTGGACATCAAAGATAAGCAAAAGCGCGCAGAAGCATTGCAAGAAATGGTGATCAGCTTAGTGAGATCGGTTCAAAATAAGATGCGTGGCTTTAGCCGCAAAGAGACAATTGCCTACTATAAGCAAATCGTTGATCGAGCTTGGAAACAAGTGGAAGAAGCCGATACTCCCGAGGTCAAAAGCGAGAAATTTAGCGAGGCAATGGAATGGACAATGCTGGATAAAGACTATGATGATCGTACCCGCCGAGTCTTTGAACGAGGTCCTGTCTTTGTCCCAAGCTGGTGGCATCGTTATGACCCCATTTACTCCTCTCGTGGAACGACAATGTCTACGCCTTCAACCTCCTTGCCAACTTCGTCCCAAGGTCCTACTTTTACGAGCGCCCCTCGACTACCTGGTGCAGACTTTGCCGCTTCGGTAGTAAATAGTGTTCAAAACATGTCTGCTTCTGTGATTGGAAATTTGGGTGACTTTACTAGTAAAGTTACCAATAAGACCAATCCCCCTCCAGTGACAACATCCTCCCGCTCTTATTCTAGCGGTGGCAGAGGTTGTGCTTGTGCGTGCGCCTGTGCCTGCGCTGGATGTGCCTGTGCGTGTGCTGGCGGTGGTCGGTAATGACCTCTTTTCCAAGTATCAGACGTAAAACATTGAAGATCTTCCCTCTAAAAAGGGGGCTTTATCGATTTCCCGAGATGGAGCAAAGGCATCGCATCACCCTTCACCTTAGGGTTGAAGAGGATCAAAATGCGGCCCTGATCGTCAATGGCAATACTATTGTCTACCTCAATCCAACCGCAACCTGGATGATGTATCTTGCACTTTGCGATTATCCTATAAAAGCTGCGATCAACGAGCTGTCACGCATGTTTTCGGCTTCGAAAACCACCTTACAAAATGATTATCAGCAGTCAATTCTCGCTTTGAGTTCAATTCTTGAACGGGGCCATATATGCCTACACGAAAATCCCCAAGTAGAGATTCTCTTTCCTTTTGAACATCATCCTCAAGCTCCATTCCGAATGGATCTTGCCCTAACTTATCATTGTAATAACAATTGCTTTCATTGTTATAACGACCCGCAACGCCATCCCAATGCTTTATCTATGACGGATTGGAAAGTCGTCATGGATAAACTCTGGGAGATCGGGGTTCCTCATATCGTTTTTACCGGTGGTGAACCGACCTTAATTGACGATCTCATCCCGCTCATTCAGTATGCAAAACATAAAGGGTTTATCATAGGATTGAATACCAATGGGAGAATGCTATCATATGATGGCTATGCGAAGTCATTGCACGCTGCCGGTTTAGATCACATCCAAATAACCATCGAATCTTCTGACCCAAAAATTCATGACCAGATTGTCCAAAGGTCAGGTGCCTGGAAGCAGACCGTAGCTGGGATTAAGCACGCCCTCAGCACCCATCTCTTTGTAATGACCAACACAACGCTCTTACGCGAAAACCTCGCTTCCCTTCCCTCTACTCTCGAATTTCTCTCTTTGTTAGGTGTTCCTACCATCGGACTTAATGCTCTGATTTATTCAGGGCGTGGTTGCACTGTCTCGCACCCCCTCTCAGAGAACGAGCTGTCCCCTGTCTTGGAGCTCGCTCAAAATTTTGTTGAGAAAAGCGGACAAAGGCTTATATGGTATACCCCTACTCATTATTGCAACTTTGATCCTATGTCTCTTAATTTAGGGATCAAAGGGTGCACGGCAGCCCTGTACAACATGTGTATCGAACCTAATGGTGATGTTCTACCTTGCCAATCCTATTATTCTCCGCTGGGAAATATCCTCCAGGACAACTGGGAGTTGATTTGGCATCATCCTTTAGCCGAGGCATTGCGAAATCGAACTTATGCTTCAGAGCAATGCCAAGACTGCCTGCTTTTTGCACAGTGCGGAGGCGGTTGTCCACTTGCCCCGGCGAACCTCGCTTGGCAATCTCTCTCAAGGATTGAAACATGAAATCCAGAATACAGTCAATCTTTAACTTTCTCAAGACACCAAAACCCATTCCCGCGGGAATATATGCCTATCAATCCCCTTCCGATGAGCCTGCTCCGCAAAAAATATATCTACGCGTTGAACCGAATGGGTATGCTTCCCTGATTATTAATGCATCCACAATCCTTCACCTAAACCCAGTAGCAGCAGAATTTGCCCACGCCTATCTCCATCGGCTGGATGAAGAACAGACAATCCAGAATGTCCTGCTGAAATATCGCGTCGACAAAGATACTGTCCGACGAGACTATCACTCTTTTTTAGAAACCCTCGAATCCTTTACAAAAACAGAAGATCTAGACCCAATTGAATTCTTTGGATTTGATCGAGCCACCCACGAAAACTTAGAAGGAATTTCTGCACCATTCCGGTTAGACTGTGCAATTACATATCGCTTACCCGACTCCGCTTCTGCTGCTTATGCCCCCCATGACCGCGTAAAGAACGAGCTTTCCACCGCTGACTGGAAAATCATCCTTGACAAAGCCTGGCAAGCCGGCATTCCTCACATTATATTCACCGGGGGTGAACCTACCCTAAGACCCGCTTTACTCGATTTAATCCTTCATGTCGAGCAAAACGGTCAAATTTGTGGCTTAATTACCGATGGACAAATTTTTCAAAATGCTCAAGTTTTGCAAGATTATCTAAACGCTGGTTTAGACCACCTAATGCTTCTCTTAGATCCCCGGAATAAATTGGGTTGGAAAATCATCGAATTGATCACACCATACGACATCTTTATTGCTGTTCATATAACCATCAATGGGGAAAATGCCCCCCAGATATCAGATACCATAGCCCGTCTAGCAGCTCTGGGAACAAAAGCGCTTTCCCTGAGCATGAGTACGCCAGAGTTATCCAACATTCTTACCGAAGCAACAGACTTAGCCAGCTACTATGAGCTGAAATTGATCTGGGACTTACCAGTACCCTACTCAAAATTTAACCCAATCCGCCTCGAGACGATTCGTGAGGAATTATTTGAGGGAGCGGGAAAGACCTGGCTCTATGTCGAACCTGACGGGGATGTTCTCCCTTCTCAGGGTATTGCTAATGGACTTGGAAATTTATTAACTCAGGATTGGAAAGAAATTTGGAAGAACTGTCAGGACAATGTCAAGTAATAAACCTATCTCTGAGATTCATTGCCAATACCATCACCAATCCCTTTGGACAGCGCCGACTCGTGATTATCTCATGGAGATCGCAGGAGCAACGGCGGATTCTCGCATTTTAGAAGTGGGTTGTGGAACAGGAGCAATCATCGAAGATATTCAACGAAAAGGTGTACGTTTCTGTTTTGGGATCGATATTGATTTTTCGAGCTTAATCTTCGCAAAAAATAACCTTGAAATCGACCTCCTTGTCCTCGCTGATGGGCACAAGCTACCTTTTCCAAACCGAATCTTCGATATAACACTGTGTCATTATTTCCTCCTTTGGGTTCGCGATAAAAATCGTATTCTTCAAGAAATGATTCGGGTGACCCGCCCCGGGGGAGCAGTCATCACCTTTGCAGAACCAGATCATCGTTCTCGCATTGACTACCCGTCAAACCTAGAGGAAATCGGTCGTTTTCAGAGTTTAAGTTTGATCAACCAAGGGGCCGATATCTCAGCGGGGCGAAAGCTATCCCAATTATTCTCTACCAACGGTCTAGACAACATTATCTACGGCGTATACGCAAACGAAGTAAGAAAGGAC
>CAKZNJ010000554.1 GCA_937129505.1 uncultured Anaerolineae bacterium
GCAAGTTGGTGATAGCCGATGAGCTTTGAAGCGGATCTACGCCAGTCAACAAGTGGTGTCGAGGGGCAGCGCCCCTCGACACCCGGTGGTACTTATCTTGAAATAGGCGGTTTTGCCAGAGCGGTGTATTTTGTGAGAGCGTTGATGGCAAAGCCGGCTTCAGCGCTAGGGCTGGTAATCTTTGTCTTGTTTCTCCTTCTTGCCATTTTGGGTCCATGGATAGCACCTTATGGGGTCAATGAGCAAATTGCCAAGGATGCGGGGCAACCGCCGTCTATGAGCCACTGGTTTGGAACGGACAATTTGGGTCGGGATGTGTTCAGCCGAGTTATCCTCGGCGCGCGGGAGATTCTCGGCCTTGCTGGCTTGGGAACGATGATCGCAGTGTTTTTGGGAACGACAATTGGCTTGGCTACTGGTTACCTCGGCGGGTGGTTTGATGAAATTTTGATGCGCATTTTTGATGGGTTGCTCGCCATGCCTTTGCTTCTATTGGCTCTTTTGCTCTTAGGCACTCTAGGCCCTTCCAAAAACAGCGTCTTGTTGGTGATCATCATTGTTTACACGCCGATTGTTTCGCGTGTTGTGCGCAGTGTTGTCTTATCTGTGCGTCAACGAGGCTTTATCGAGGCAGCGCGTTTGAGAGGTGAGAATTTGCCCTATATCCTCTTTCGGGAAATTTTGCCTTCGGTTTTGCCTGCCTTGGCGGTTGAGGCAGCTTTGCGATTTTCGTACGCCATTTTCCTCGTTGCATCGCTAGGCTTTTTAGGGGTAGGCGTCCAACCGCCAAGCCCAGATTGGGGTTTGATGGTGCGAGAGGCGCGCAACAACGTCAATCAAATCCCTTGGGCGATGTATTATCCTGCTGCTGCGATTGCACTGCTTGTAATTGGAGTCAATTTGTTAGCGGATGGGATCAAACGAGTTTTGTTAGAAGGAAAGTAGCAAGATTGTCCAATTTGCATCTACAGGGTTGAATGGAATGGTCAACGAGCGTATTGTTCTTCAGGTCAGGGACTTAACGGTTGCCTATCGCATCGGAGATCGTTGGCAAGAGGCTATCCGGGATATTAATCTCTCCATTCAAGGAGGACAAATCTACGGGTTGGTCGGTGAAAGCGGTTCAGGTAAAACTACTCTGGCGATGTCCATATTGAACTACTTAGGGGAGAATGGCAAAATTTTGAAGGGCTCGATCGTGTTCGATGGCAAGGAGATTACTGGCTTGCCAAAAGAAGACATGCGCTCTTATTGGGGGAGTAAAATGTCCCTTGTGCCGCAGAATCCCCTTTCATCGTTAAATCCAACTCTGCCGGTAGGTGAACAAGTCGAAGAAGTCCTGCGCCTTCATCTAGGGATGACGGATGCTGCAGCTCACAAACGGGTATTGGAGCTATTTGAACAAGTGCGGCTCGCGGAGCCGGAACGGGTCGCCCGTTCCTATCCTTATCAAATTAGTGGCGGAATGCAACAACGGGTGATGATTGCTATGGCTTTAGCAGCGTCGCCGCGTTTGTTGATTTTAGATGAGCCAACAACCAGTTTGGATGTAACAACCCAAGCCTCGATCTTAGACTTGATAAAAGAATTGATTCGAGGTCAAGAGATGGCGGTGCTTTACGTCACCCATAATTTGGGGGTGGTAGTAGAACTCTGCCATCGCGTGGCCGTGTTATATGCCGGGGAGTTGGTTGAAGACGCGGCTCTCGAAGATTTGTTTGCTCAACCGCTGCATCCCTATACCTGTGGCTTGCTGCAAAGTGTGCCAAAGCTCGGTCAAAACAAAAAGCAGCAAGCGCTGAGCACTATTCCGGGGCAGATACCCCCTCTCGCCCAACGGGCGAAAGGTTGTATCTTTCAACCTCGCTGCCCTTTGGCTCTGGAGATTTGCCTAGAACGGCCGCCCTTGGAAACGGTCAGTGACCATCGCTTTACCCGTTGTCACCGATGGGAAGAAATCTTCGATGGCAAGATTGATATTTGTAATCTTTATCAAACGGGTTTAGAGGCAGTAGAGATGCCAACAAGCGTGACAAAGACAGCGGAAGCCGCTGCCTTGGAGGCTCAGGGCATTGTAGTCGAATTTGAGACCCAACGCTCCTTGATTGAGTCATTGAGAAAGCGTCGCTCAAGTAAGGTGAAGGCGGTTAAGGATGTGAGCATCCAGATTCAAGCGGGAGATACGTTGGGGTTAGTCGGTGAAAGTGGCAGCGGGAAGACCAGTCTTGCCCGGGCGATCAGTGGTCTTAACGAACCTGAAGCGGGGTCAATTCGCATCTATGGTTTAGCTGCTTCACCCAAACTCTCCAAGCGCAATCGTGAAGTTTTGCGCCGTTTACAGATGATCTTCCAGAATCCCGAAGAGGCGCTGAATCCTTTCATGACAGTCGGTGAATCGTTACGGCGCCAATTGTTTGTGTTGCAAGGGATTCGCGGGGAAGCTGCCCAGCGCGCTGCAGAAGAAATGGTGCACGCCGTTCAGCTCCCGCTGGATGTCCTCAATCGGCGTCCCAATCAGTTGAGCGGTGGCGAAAAGCAGCGCATTGCGATTGCACGGGCTTTTATCACCAACCCTGACATCGTGATCGCCGATGAGCCTGTGTCCTCGTTGGATGTTTCGGTGCAGGCAGCAATCTTGAACTTAATCAATCGTTTGCAAGGTACATTCAACAATGGTCTGCTCTTTATCTCACACGATTTAGCGGTGGTGGGATATTTGGCCGACCAAATTGCGGTCATTTACCTTGGGGCTTTGATGCAGCTTTGTAGAGCAGCCGATCTTTTTCAGCCTCCTTACCATCCATACACCGAGGCTCTGCTGTCGGCTGTGCCGTCGGTGGAGTTGGAGAGGAAGGCTCAAACGATTCGGCTGGAAGGGGATTTGCCCAGCCCTAGTGAGAAAATCGAGGGATGTCCTTTCCATTCCCGTTGTCCGCGTAAGATCGGCGAGGTCTGCGAACGGCAACCGCCTCCTTGGCGGGTTGATGACAAAACCGAAAAGCGAATCTACTGTCACTATACATTAGATGAGCTGTTACAACTGCAATCTCCTTTGAAACAGTAATCCTAAAGACTATGTGGAAATATTTGCTTCGTCGACTTAGTTTCTTGATCCTCACCTTGCTGATCACTTCGATGGTTGTGTTTGCGGTTACCCAACTGCTGCCCGGTGACGTGGCGCGGGTCATTCTCGGCCGCGAAGCAGGGGAAGCTGCACTTGAAGCTTTACGAGAAGAGTTAGGTCTCAAGGACCCCTTACCCGTCCAGTATGGACGGTGGTTGGGTAGATTTGTCAGC
>CAKZNJ010000555.1 GCA_937129505.1 uncultured Anaerolineae bacterium
AATCGTTGCCAATGCTGCAGCCATGGATACCGGAAAATGGGCAAAGGTAAAGGAGTGATCGCCCGGGGCAAAACCCTTGAGGTTACAATCATAGATTACTCCAAATAGGGGGAATCCACCTCCAACACCTTTCCCGAAGACCAAAATATCAGGGGTAACGTTGTAATAATCCGCTGCAAACCAAGTTCCCAACCTTCCAAAACCTGTTTGGATCTCATCAAAAATGAGGAGCATATTTAAATCATCGCAAAGTTTTCGGATTGCTTGGAAATAATCTATGGGGAAATTTATCATTCCACCATTTCCCTGAAATGGTTCCATCATGAGGGCAAGTGGTGGTTCAGAAGCGCCTCGTAAAATAATGTCTTTAGCGAGCTCCACGCAAGCAAGCTGGCAGGCGGGATATTCTAACTTGAGCGGACATCGGTAACAGTAAGCTTGGGGTATGCGAAGTACAGGTGGTGAGAATGCCGTAAAGCGGTTGTTTGGATGGGGCCAACTAAAGTTGATCATCGCTAAGGAGCGACCATGGTAGGCATCCATGAGTGTAACAAAAGTGTTGCCGTCGCGGTTGCGCAGGGCTAGTTTGACTGCGCCTTCGTTGGCATCAGAACCAGACAGCGCATAGGTGACTTTTTTCAGATTGCCAGGGGCTAATTCAGCGAGTTTTTTAGATAATAATAATTTGGGGATCGTACCAAAACTTGTGCGGATATGGGTGAATTTGGTGATTTGCTCACTGACAGTTGCAATAATCTTGGGATGTGAATAACCAACGCTCAAGCTCCAGGCTTGAGAAGTGCAGTCGATATATGCTTTGCCTTCAATGTCATACAACATTGAGCCTTCACCGTGGGAAACAACCAACGGAATCGCCGATCCAACTCCCCCTCCTCCCAGCGCTTGCCAACCAGCTTCCAGATCTTCAGATGCGATCGTTTTATACATGTAGAATTTCTCCTATGTCGTGAAACAAAGTGTGATGTTTATGGAAAGTCTCCTGAAGTTCTTGATGCAAAAGGCGAAAGGCTTGGTAACCGCGTTCGTATGCTGCATGGTGACTTTCATCGGGCAGAGTGGCCTCTTTCACGGATACCCATGTTGACAATAGGTCTTTGAAATCCTTGAAAGCCCCGATGGCAAGCCCGGCGATATAGGCGGCACCAATTGTTCCCTCCGCATTTGGAACGTAATCTTGGGGTATGCCAGTAATGTCTGATACAATTTGCCTCCACAATTGACTTTTTGCACCTCCGCCAGTAGCAACAAAACGGCGAAATGAATAACCATGTGGATAAGTACGCTCCAAGCCATAGCGGATCGAATATCCCCAAGCTTCTAAGATGGCACGATAAAAATGGGCTTTTTGATGGTGAGCGCGCAGACCAAAGTATACGCCGGAGGCAAACGGGTTGTCTACCGGCGTTCTCTGACCGTACAGGTATGGCAAAAAAATCAGCCCCTCACAAGAGGGGGACACTTGTAGAGCAAGGTTATCCAGGCGGGCAAAGGCACTGAGACCCCCTTCTTGGCGTTGCTGATAAATCTCGATCTCGCCAAACTGATCAGTGAACCATCTCACTGCTTCACCAATCGAAAGACAATATGCTGGATAATCATATAAGTACCCTTCTTGGACTTTGCCGCCCCGTTCTGCGATGGGGAAGGGTTTAAAAGCGGCATTTATAGCGCTGTCTTTCATCACCGGCACAACACCTGCCGAGCCATAATAAACAAGCGCTTCATCGGTATTTGTCACACCTGCGCTGAGCATTGATCCGAACAAATCTGGCATTCCCGCAACAAGGGGAATGCCAGCAGGTAAGTTCGTGAGTGCTGAGGCTGCTTTTGTAACTTTGCCGACAACTGTAGCAGGGGGATAAACTTGAGGAAGGATGTCTAAGGGAATTTCCAAGGATGCACAAACAGATTTGCGCCAAGATGCTGTTGGAGCTTCATAAATTGCCCCGTATAATCCGGCTGTAATCGTATCCGTCACATAAGCTCCACTTAGTTTGTAGATGAGGTAATGAGGAGCGTCAAAGAACATCTTCATTTTTTGAGCCTTATCAGGCTCATTTCGCAGAAACCAAACCAATTTTGGGGTCAATTCCTCGCAGGACAAGCGTAAGTTATAGCGGCGATTGATCTCTTCTACTTCTGCGTATGCGCGGCTGTCGGAGTATAGAATTGCGCCATAAAGCGGATTGCCATTTTCATCTGTTGGTCCGAGAGCGGGGTATAAACCGCAAATACCGATGGCAAGAATATTAGGCTCTTTTTGGGGTGATTGGCTAAGCATGTTACGGATGGCGGCTATTGAGCCTTTCCACCAGTTTTGGTTCATGTCGTGTTCAACCCAGCCCGGCTTTGGATAGTGAGTATCGTAAGGTTCAAAGGAGTGACAGATCACCTTGCCTTCTAAAGAGACCAAGGAGGCTTTAACACCCTGAGTGCCAACATCCACCCCAAGTAACAATGGCTCTGATTTCACTTAGATCATCCCCACTTTCCAGAGTGCCATAGCGATGAAGGCGAAGATCAAGCCACCGACAAAAAACACAATGATGATTTTATCTAACCATGAGAGGGTTAGGTCACGCAGAGGGGTAACTTTGCCAGATCCAAACCCGCGAACTTGCGTTGCAATGGTTACCTGTTCTACAATCATCGCTGTACGGCGCATGAGAGGGTTGGCTAGGGGGAGAGACCG
>CAKZNJ010000556.1 GCA_937129505.1 uncultured Anaerolineae bacterium
TACTTGTTCCAGCAACACCCAGGGGAGATGGGGATCGGTAACAGCTGTTTTGGGAATGTGTCCTTCCGTCAATACTACCCGCAGGGTTGCGATTGAATAGTCTAGTTTGATCCCCCATCTATTTTCTAAAAGAGCAAACAGCGATCCTTCGAACTCTTTAGGGTCGATTAAGCCTGGAATTTTTTTGGTAGGAATATAGTCAATGGCGTAAATAACTGGGATTTCTTCGGCATATCGAATTCGTTCAATAGCAATAATCGGTTCAGATACAGGTACATCTAAATAGGTAGCTAGTTCGTTGTCGGCAGGAATTGTCTCGTAGCTAAGGAGGTGGGTTTTCACTTGAATGCCATAATTGGCGAGCATGTCCGTGACGCTGAGAAGCTCATTGATATCAAACTTTAGGTCTTTTGGTGTCGAGGCTAGATAACGCCCAATGCCGTGTTTGGTGATTAAGATACGTTCTTGTTCGAGGAGTTGCAACCCTTCTCGCAAGGTTGACCGACTGACGTTTAGCAGATCCATTAGCTCTTGTTCGGAAGGAATTTTATCGCCGATAGCGTAATTCTCTCGTTCTAGGAGATCCAAGATTGCTTTACGGACTTGATAGCGAAGAGGTTCGCTATGACGCATGATAAAACTATCTGGGGGTTTTTTATTCTCGAAGGGTGAGATCTCAGACATTAGTCATCGGTCATCAGACATCTATTGGCTTTAACTATTTTACCAATAAAATACTCACAATGCAATAGGTTTTGAGTTATATTTTTATTCTTTTGGGGTTACATTTCTTCTTTCGAAGGATTTGCTACACAAAACACGACTACTTGCCGTGGTCCGTGTACACCAATGGTCAATGTCATCTCAATATCGGCGGTGCGGGAGGGACCACTCACCAAGACTGTTACGGGAGCTTTAATTTTTTCTTGCTGACGAAGTGCTTCGGGTAGGCGTGGTAGGATATTTGAGCTATCCAAGATGGCAAGATGGATTTCTGGCAGTAAAGAAGCTGTCAAGGGGCGTTCCTTATCGCCGGGGAGGACTAAGGTGCCGCTTTCGGCAATTGCATATTCAACTGCGGTTATCCCTAGCCGTAAATTCGGATGCGCTTGCGAGGTCAATCTAATCCCGTTTTGTTCCAAATAGGCCGGAAGACCGTGCGGGAGATGAGCGGCGCTCCATGTTTGAGCTTCGGTGATTTGGTTTTCCCTTAGGAATTGCAAGATTTTGGGGGCGAGATCATTGGTATCACACAAAAAGAACTTTCCACCCAGCGCAGTTAGCTCCTGTTCAAACCATTCAAGGAGTGTAGTAGGGGGAGATGACCCACCCGATTTAAGGGGTTCAGATTGGGAAGAGGAAGGAATCAAGTGCTGTTGAGGAGGTGATGAGGACTGTTGATCCTTTTTCCAGAGAACGCGGAAAGGCTTATCGGCGGGCCGCGGGAAATCTTTGGAGTATCCCCACCCTGTGATGGCTGGCATGTGTAACCATCCTTTGGAGGGGGAGATGATCTTGCCACCAAGCCCCGCTGCTCTTTGGGTAAGCTGGAAGAGCCAAGGGCGGGTGGCAAGTAAGGTAAAAAAATGTAAGCCCCACTTAAGAAAGAGGGGAGCATTTGATTTTGAATGTTTTGGGGTAGGAGACGAATAAAGTTTGCCGGCGCGAACCCGCAAAAGCAGTTTGGGTAAATCGATATCGACCGGACAAGCTTCTTTGCATGCCCCACACAAACTGGAAGCACGAGCGAGATGACCAAATTCAGAGTAGCCAAATAAAGCAGGTGAGATTACCGACCCGATTGGTCCCCCATAAGGCGTATGTTTGCCTGAAGTTCCGATGTAACTATGACCTCCAATCTCCCTAAAGATGGGACAGGCATTAAAGCAGGCTCCACAGCGGATACAGTATAGACTTTCTTTTAGAGGGGTCTGGCGCAGAGCAAAGCGTCCGTTATCAACCAAGACAATGTGCCGTTCACGGCTGCCATCCCCCTCATGGGAAGGGGAGCGGATCAGGTTGGTATAAACGGTTAGCTTTTGACCAGTTGCAGAGCGCGGGAGTAAATAGAGCATTAATGCCAAATCATCAAGGCTAGGCACTAAACGCTCGATCCCCATCAGCGCAATATGAACTGGGGGTAGGGTCGTAACCATCCGTCCGTTGCCTTCGTT
>CAKZNJ010000557.1 GCA_937129505.1 uncultured Anaerolineae bacterium
GCGGGCGGCCTGAAGCTGATCTTCAGGAATCACTTCAGGCAGGCTTTGCTCTAATGCGGCAATTAGGGTAAGCGTTTCGGGCTGCTGAGGGTGTCCGACGGCAAAGCCAACCTCCACGCAGCGCGCCTTGCCCAACAGGGTTGCCCCTTCGGGGCGTTCTTGCAGTCCGATGCCGAAATCGGCATCGAAGACCAGGGAATACTCCTCGATCTGGGCTTTGGCTTGCCCGATTTGCAGAAACGTGTTTTCGTGCGAGAGCATCCAATCTGCTGGACTGGGTTTTTGATAACACAGCAAAGCTTTGGTGAAAGAAGGGGTGATTTCCAGCTTTTCTAGGCGCATTGCTAACCCTTCTGAGGTGACTGTTTGGGCGGGGGTGATGACCAGAGCAGGATACGCCGGCAAATCGAGATCGAAGGTAAAGACCTGACTGTTTTGTGGCGCCCAAGGATTGAGGGTGATCTTCAGCTTTCCAACAAACCGTCCGTCAACCAGCGGCTCTCTCTGAGAAAAAAGTTCGTTATCCTGTTTTTGAACGGGGGGTTTGGTGAAATTGAGCGAGACAATGAGATCATTAGGGTTGTTTTCAGCCGTGTGAATGCCGCTGCTGGTGTTGAACGGCTTACCATCTGGGTCAAGTAATTCGAACAATGCCCCTTGATCCTGCGCTGCTCCTTCGATACGGCAAACCACGACCACGCGCAGGGCGTCGGCATATGCCTGCAGGAGGGTAACCTTGACCTCGCCGATGCTCTGCGCTTCGAGCACATCGATGCCGGGGATGGCTTTTTGCCACGGCAGCTCTGTCCAAATGAATTCCCAGTCCCCCGTCACCTGCCCTTGGCTCGCCTCGGTGAACGCCTCGACTTTGAGCTGTAAAGAGCGCATCTCCTGCTCCAATGGGGGAAAGAGGAGCTGCACACAGCGCTCCCCCTGCGAGGGCATCGCTTCGTCAATCTGCAAAGGCAAGAAAGGAGGAGAGCTCAACATCTGCGTTAAATCTTGCCCCCCTTGCAGGCTGACCTGTTCCAGTTTTAGCTCTGCGCCGAGAGGCTGTTCATAACACAATCGGGCGCGCGTTTCGGTGGGGGTGACGATCACCCACTCCAGACGAACCTCCAGCCCATTGGCACGCACCGCGTAAGTGTTCCCGCCGCCGTAAGGTGTCCGATGGATCAAGACCTGCGCGGCGGTAAAGCGGAAGGTCTCCAACAGGTCGCCGTTTGCGTCCAATAAGGGGATTTCCACAGCCATGTCGGTGTGCCTCTCGGCTATTCCATCGCTCTGCTCGTCACGGACGAGCTGATGGACGACAAATTTGCCAACCAGCCCCGTTTCGGTTGGGGAAAGCAACATCCCTGCACCGCTGTACTGCTGGGGTTGAAGGGCGTCGAAAGTCAGTTGGGGAATGCCTAATCTTTGTCCCTCAGCCAACCCTTCGGCAGAGAAGCCAATTGCCTGCCACATCTCGTCCAGATAGACCCAATTGAGGGTAAGGGTGACGCCGCGCAGGGTTTGCGCATTGCCGAGAGGGACGGCAGGCGGCAGGGGAGTTGCGGTGGGTAACCGGGTGGGCAAGGCGGTGACGTTAGGCTCGCTTACCAGCCCTGCTTGGCTGACCGCTTCCATGCCGGCGTCGCCCAAAAAGTAGGTGTAGAGGGCATAAGCCGCGCCGCTCACCAGCATCAAAGCCAGTAAGACCAGCACGAGGATCCACAGGGGTTTTAAGGCGGGTTTCATAGAGCGCATCTCCTTTTGTTCTAAGCGGTTCGCAATTTGTTGCCAGAGGTCAGTAGTCTCCGGCACTTCACGGTGGGCAATGGACTGCAAGGCGGTTTTCAGACGCTCCTCAGGCTTCATCCTGCGCTCCTTTCGCCAATAAACTGCGCAGACGGTTGCGGGCAGCATTGAGTAACCATTTCACCGTTCCCGCTGAAATTCCCAGTTCGGTGACCATCTCTTTCTCGCTCCAGCCCAAAAAGTAACGCTGCACCAGCACCGCTCGCTGGCGCGGGGAGAGCTTTTGCAGGGCATCCAGCACGCGCTGTTGGTCTTCCAGCGCCTGCACTTCGTCTTCTGCCGAGCGAGTGTTCCCGAACAACTGCTCGAACCAATCGTCCTCGCTTGCGGGATAGACCTCGCGCGCCTGTTGCTGCGCGGCACGGGTAGCAGCATGAACGACGCTGCGCATGAACCAGGGTTCAAAGGGGCGTTGCTGATCGAAGGTGCGGATGGCGCGGATTAAGCCGAGGAAACAATCCTGAACGACATCTTCTGCCAAAGGCAGATCGCGGGTGATCAGGTTAGCCACGCGCAGCGCCTTGACCTGATAGCGTAAAACGAGAAATTCCAATCCTTGGCAATCGCCAGCTTTCAAGCGTTGGATGGCGGTCTCTTCGTCCATCGTCCTCCATGAGATAATTGGTGAGCGCTCACGCTATGGTATATAGTCTTTGCAGGCTCAAAAGGTTGGGTGGAAGATTTACAAATCGTTTACGGCGTCCTTAATTTGTTGGACAATCAAGGGTATGTCCTCTGAAGTATTTAAACGCCCTAAGGAGATTCGCGCTGAGCATCTTGCTTGTTCACGGCTCAACCCGATAGCTTGAAGCACATGAGAAGGATCAGGTGCACCACTGGTACAAGCTGAACCGACGCTCATCATCAAATTGGGCATACGTAATAAAAGGACGTCAGCTTCAACCCCTTCCAAAGTGAAATTGAGAGTATTGGGAAGGCGAGGTGCGCCTTTGGCGTTGATTTTCAGGTTCGGTAAGGCTTCTTGAAGTCTATGTTCAAGTTCATCCCTTAATGTTTGGAGATGAATTTGATCCTTTGGGAGCTCCTCGATTGCAATAGCACATGCAACACCAAACCCTACGATGGCAGGAACATTGGAGGTTCCAGCCCGTAAGCCGTTTTCATGACCACCACCTTCAAATAAAGGGGATAGAGGGATAGCTTTTTTTCCTCCCCTGATGTAAAGGGCACCAATCCCTTTTGGTCCGTACATTTTGTGGGCGCTCAGGGAAAGTAAATCCACTTTCCATTGTTGAACCGAACAGGGGATTTTCCCAACCGCCTGCGCGGCATCTGTGTGTACTAACGCCCCATATCGATGGGCAAGCTCAACGATGGTTTGCAGCGGTTGCAAGGTGCCAATCTCGTTGTTGGCTATCTGAATGGAAATCAGAAAGGTGTTTGAGTCAACAGCTTTCTCAAGCTGACCGAGATCTACAATGCCATTTTCATCTACTGGCAGGATGATAACTTCGAAGCCTTGGGCGGCTAATCGTTTACAAGGAGCTAATACTGCTTTATGTTCAATGCTACAGGTGATAATCTTTCTTCGTTCAGGAGGAGCATACGATGCACTTCCTAAAATTGCCAAATGATTGCTCTCGGTTGCACCAGAAGTGAAAATGACCTCGCTCGGTTGGGCATCGATCAGGTTTGCCACTTGTCGCCGAGCATTGTCTACAGCTTGCGCTGCTTTCCGCCCTAGTAAATGAAACCCATTAGCAGGATTACCGTAAAGATCAGTGAAATATGGCAACATTGCTTCCACGACACGGGGATCACAAGGTGTCGTAGCGTTGTAATCCAAATAAACATACTTACTCATCTCTATCCTGCTAGCTCATATCGGATTTCTTCGTCATACTGTCTATACTCGGCGTCTAACTGATATAACTGATTCCATACTAATTGGCGCAACTCAATAGCGGGTTTTACACAATAGGTTTCGAACTCGATTAGATCTACCTTACCATGGGGAAATTGAAGTTTCATTAGCCCACTTGCCAACAAACGGACAGCATCTTCATTTCGCTTATAAAGTTTTTTACCTTTGAGCAATAGGGTTTGAGCCACGTATTGATTAACGGTTACATCCTCCCGCAGCGCTAAGAGAGCGTCGCCAAAAAAGTCTGATTTCAACCCCATCCCCCTAGCAAATGATTTACCACCAAGTTTTTTTACCTTCCAGCCCGGTAAAATGCCTCGTAATCTATCAAGAAAGGCTGTTTCTTGTAAGAAAATAGGTAGCTCCTTAACTAAGGGGCTTTGGATAGGATTTTGATCTTGGTCAAGTTGAATATTCGCTAACAAGACTAAGCTACAGGGGCTTGAAGTCTCATATAATCCGCCGCGTGTTAAGCGTCCATTGGCTAGGAAACCCTTTAATCCTCCTACAATTTCCTCGGGTTTCTCAAATTTTAAGGTTTGTACTTCGTCTAGTACAACCACCGCAAAGCGCGCCAATAATCCCCATTGACCAGTAGCGTTGTTGACAAATAGAACGGCGGGGGAGACATTCCCTCCACTAACTAGACGAACACGAGGACTGATGTTCTCATACAAATAGCTCTTACCCGTTCCTTTTGGAGCGAGTTCAATGAGATGCAAATTTTTTTCAACCAAGGGAAGTAGACGACAGATTAAGTAGGTCTTCTCCCGCTCAGTAAAATCCCACGGGTTGTAGCCCATTGATGAGAGCAGTAGAGCACGCCACTCATCTAACGAAAATGGGGCACGTTTTTCTTTGAATAATTCTAAATTCACCGCTGCTTGCATTGGCTTGAAAGAGGTTATCGCAACACCTTTCTGGGTAGCACTTAATGTGACTACTCCCCACATCCCTTGCCTTAGCAAGTCTGGATAATTGTTGACGATTTCATCTTTTATGTGAACATCCTCCAAGCCAAGAAGTTTTAGTACAGCAACTCGTTCCTTGATACTTTTTTTTAGGACAATTTCCACTTCAACCGGCGTTAAAACTTTGACTTCTTCCCCATTATAAAGGCGGTTTTTTATCACCTTGGTATCGCTCGGCAGGGGAAGATAGCGATTTGCCCATGATTGGATAATCTCCCGATTCTTGTCTTCAATCGGCCCATCCCCTTGCACGAGATCATCTAAGACCCATTCAGCTACATAGGCAGGGACATTACGGCGGTTCAGTTGGCTGCTGGGCAAGCGACGTTTGTCGATAGCCAGCATGCCAAAAATCTCCTTGATTCTTTGATCAAGAGCTTCGGGAGTAAGAGGGGTGGTGCTCATCTTAAGTCCTTCAACAAATCGTCATCTCTCTCGTAGAGTGTTTTGATCTCTAATTGCGGGACAACCTCGGATTGGAAAAGATTCCCACTCGGTTGTCGGAAGAGTAAGTTGGCAGTAAGATGTTCGTGCTTGCGCTTTTTTGGCCAGGGAGCAATCGAAATCGTAAAGGATTCTTGGCTTAGCGGTGCGATGCGCCAATCAACTGACTCTTTCGCCCCCGTAGATAAGCTGATTTCCAGACATTCTAAGGTGATATAGCTGGAATTCACGATGGTTAGATGTAAAGTGCCCCTGCCTTCTGCCTCACCTGAGCCCCGTATTTCAATTTCAGGAGAGGGTATTTTGCCATCACGGACATAAACAAACCAAGGAACAATCATTTCCTCAGGAAACAGCCCGCCGTGGGGATAGGCTTCCTCACCTTTTTGTGAAGCAGCCTGAAAACTTGCCTCACCCCACGCAATGCGCATATTTGTGCCTATCCCATAAGTTTCCCCAAAGAGGTCTACGATACCCTCTTTTTGATCAACAATATAGCCACATTCGGGAAATGGCCGGTTTATATCACCCCACGCAACCCGACCATGGGCTTGCATATTCTGGGGAACGATCAGAGAGCGAGGCGATTTCGGGTTCATTAACCGTCCATGGTCACTGGTGAGGATGATTTTGAAACTAATTTCATCGGGAACGCCTTGAATGCTCTCCGTGATGTTTTCTATGAGGCTATAATAAGCAGCTCGTGCTTCCCGCAGACGCTTATCGGTGTTTCCGAAATGATAAGCCTTATCGGGTTGTTCG
>CAKZNJ010000558.1 GCA_937129505.1 uncultured Anaerolineae bacterium
CGCCTGTCCCGAAGGGAGAAGGGGAAATACCCTCAGCCCCGGCGCCTGTCCCAGTGGGAGAGGGGGGAATGCCCTCACCCCCAGCGCCTGTGCCAAAGGGAGAGGGGGGAATGCCCTCACCCCCGGCCCCTCTCCCGAAGGGAGAGGGGAGGGTGCCCTCAGCCCCGGCGCCTGTACCGATGGGAGAGGGGAGAGTGGGGTCAGGTAAGGAATTTTGGGCAGTAGAGGTGAAGATGATTTCATCGATATCAGCTTCAACACCTTCTTTATGCCGATGTAGGATCTTCCAGTGCAGACGTTGTTGGGGGGTCAAGGTAGCGAGCAGTTGGGTGGTTTGATCTTTTCCGCTTGCGCCAAGTTTCGTCTCCTGAGCAGCAAAGTACTCAATGAATCGGCTGAGGGCGTCATCGCGCCGGGCGAAGATTAAGTCTTCTGCCAGCTCTCGTTCGGTGGGGTTGATCTCAGCGTAAGGGGTAATGTGGGCAGGGTTGACAATTGCCATGTCCAATCCCTTTTGTACTGCATGGTACAGCATCACACTGTTCAACACGGGGCGTGCATTTGGAGCTAAGCCAAAAGAGAGGTTACTGACACCGAGAGAAGTCAATACATCGGGAAAGTTTTCCTTTATCAGGCGGATTCCTTCAAGTGTTTCGATCGCGGAATGGCGATATTCTTCATCCCCCGTTGCGAGGGTAAAGGTCAAGACATCAAAGACAAGCGCCTGCGGGGGTAAACCGATCTCTTTGACGGCCAGGTGGTAAAGTCTCTGAGCGATTTCGAGTTTTCGGTTTGCAGTTTTTGCCATACCCTGTTCATCGATTGTCAAGCAGAGCACCGCGGCGTTGAAGTCTTTTGCAAGCTGGAAAACGCGTCGCGCTTTGGCCTCTCCTGCTTCGAGATGAGTAGAGTTTAGCAGACAGCGGCCGGGGGCGGTTTTTAGGGCGGCTTCCATCACTTCTGGTTCGGTTGTGTCAATGACCAGCGGCACATCGACCCCATTTGTCAACAACTTGACCACTCTGCGCATTGTCTCGACTTCGTCAGCGCGCTCTGTCAGTGCAACTGAGATATCGAGAGCGTGAGCGCCACCCTCTACCTGTTGGCGGGCTAGTTGCAGAATGGCATCATAATTTTCTTCCAGCAATAAGCGTTTGAATTGGCGTGAGCCTTGGGCATTGCAACGTTCTCCGATCAGCAAGGGAGGCGGCTGCTGATGCATTTCAATTGCTCGTACGGCTGAGGCGAGATGAGGCGAGAATGAGGGAGGGTGGAAGATTATCTGCTGCGCTCCGAGGTAGCCTTTCTCTGATAGACGATCTCGGAGCAGTCTGAGATGCAATGGAGTGGTGCCACAACAGCCCCCGACAACGCGAATGCCATAACGTTCCACAAAGTCGACCATCTCAGTGGCAAAGGGCTGAGGTTCTAGGGGATATACTGCCTCCCCATCGACATTCAGGGGCAAACCGGCGTTGGGCAAGCAGGACACAGGTAACGGCGCGTTTTTACCGAGATATGCGATGGGCTGGCGCATGTGTTCGGGGCCCGTTGAGCAATTTAATCCGATGATGTCGATGTTCATCCCCCCAAGAATCGCTAAGACTGCTGCGATATCAGTGCCGAGCAACATACGTCCGCTTGTATCCAACGTTACCTGAACTTGAATAGGCAAACGCACCTTTTGCTCTTGAAATTCTTGGTGAATCCCCAAAATCGCCGCCTTGACTTCTAAGATGTCCTGGGAGGTCTCAATCAGAAGGACATCTACACCCCCTTCGATTAATCCCACCGCTTGTTCTCGGAAAACATCCACCAGTTCGTCAAAGGATATGTCGGATAAGTCTGGATCCTCAGCAGAGGGTAACTTACCGGAGGGCCCGATTGAACCAGCAACAAAACGGCGATGATGAGGCGTGCTATATTCATCTGCCAAACGTCTGGCGAGGGATGCGGCAGCACGATTGATTTCAATTACCCGATTCGCCAATCCATATTCTGCGAGAGTAATCCGATTAGAACGAAAAGTGTTTGTCTCGATGGCATCTACGCCCACTTCCAGAAAAGAGCGGTGCACTGCCTCCACGGCAGCGGGATAGGTGAGGACAAGATAATCGTTGCAACCAAAGGTTTTTTCGCCGCCGAACTGTTCGGCAGTTAGTTTCATTTTCTGTAAGTTGGTGCCCATTGCGCCGTCATAAACCAAGATGCGTTGGGCAAGGGTGTCCAAAAATGGATGATGAATGACAGATTGGCTCATTTGGATAAATCGCCTTATGTATGTCATAATTACGGAAAAAGTTTAACATACCCCCCGATGAGTGTCAACAGGAGTTTATTGCTATTGGTGCCTTCAGGTAATTAATGGAGGTAGGTTAGTTTATTTCCCCCATATGGCTGACAACTTCGCCTTTGCTCTTTAAAAGGCCAATACTAATCTGCGCAGCGGTTTGCTTTGCACCGGCATCGGGACGCATTGCATATAAATAAACTACATCAGGGGCTGCATAACCAAGCTGCTCTAATTGTTGCCTAAAACCGACCGATTGCATTCGTTGTGCCCATCGGCATACATCATACTGGCTTGCGCGCACCTTTGCTTCTACGACTACTGTTACCACACGGCCACCTGGATCTTCCGCCTTGACAACGACATCCACATCTCCATCCCAGCGCAGATTGACGAGATCATCCGCCAACACAAATCCCTTGTCCCTCAATACCGCCGATAAGACACTGGCGGCTTCTTCCTCTATGGTGGGACCGATAATGGCAGCCAGTCCAGCTAATTCACTGCGGGTTGCCTTTGTGGCGATTGCGAATTCTTCTACCCTTTGCTCAGTGCGTTGTTGGGCTTAAGCAAGCGCAGCGAGTGCAGCTTCTAGACGGTTTCCTTATTCTTCCACAGCTACGAATCTTTGTTCGACGTTTGCTAATCTTTCTTCGAGCGCTAAAAATCTTTGTTCGAGAGCTAGAAATCGTTCTTCGAGGGTTACTAGTCTTTCTTCAACGTTTGCTAATCGTTCTTCGACATTGGCTAAATTTTCATCGATTGCCACAAAGCGCTCTTGATTCTGCCTTTGAACTTCAATAAGTTCCTTGACTGCTTGGGGCAGATTGAGAATTTCTTCGGAAAGCAGCAATTGTCGCAGTTCAGCTCGCCACTCTCTGGATGCTTATAGAGTAATTCGACAAGCTCATGATACTCTCGGATATTGAAAGGCATCTCACATACTCCGTTGATCGATGTCATTATATTCCAAAAACGAATGCTCGCCCTGAACAATCATTGAGAATGATTGAAAAATCTATTGACAAAGTACTTGCTTTGCGTCATTACTTCTTGTACAATTATTAATGCCAGAGGAAATTAAGCGATAAACCCGCTCATTGATGTTCATCGCTTACCCGGCCAGACAACACGTTATGGGAGGAGGGAGGCCCATGGATATCATTAAGGTATCGGGCAAATCCCGCACCGCTGCTGTGGCGGGTGCAATCGCCGGGGTGGTGCGGGAGCACCAGCATGCCGAGGTGCAGGCGATTGGCGCCAGCGCCATCAATCAAGCAGTTAAGGCAATCGCACTTGCCAAAAACTACTTGACTGAAGATGGCTACAACATCGTCATCATCCCTGAGTTTGTGGATGTGGAGATCGACGGCAAAGTTCGAACGGCGATCCGCTTTGTTGTAGAACCGCGCTGACCCGATCATCTTCTTAGTCATCAGAGGGGGGAAATAATTATCCCATCGAAGAAGACACTGGCTTCGGAGCGATAGTTTTGCGCGCCAATCATTAAGTACTTTCCTCAAAGTGGATTGTGTTAGGTAAAATTGGCACGTGCGCTCAATCTATTTGACCCCTTGTTTGTTGGTATTCACTTACTTCGGATGGATGGGATGTTCCTCTACCCTTCCAACCCCCAAGGAATCAGCAGCGGCGGAACATCTGACTACACCGACCCAGAAAACACTGTACTCATCGCCTACACCCGCCGTTTTACCATCCGTAACCGTCTTTTCCCCTACCTCCACCCCTTCTCACAGCACGGCCACACCTGCTGAATGTCCTCACAGTGGAGAAATGGTGCTGAGCTCCCTCAAGAGCACAAAGCTTCGGCAACCAATGGACTATCGAGTTTACCTCCCTCCTTGTTATGATATATACACCGACCAACGTTTTCCCGTCCTCTATCTCATCCATGGTCAGAGTTACACCGATGACCAATGGGATCGGCTAGGCGCTGATGATGTGGCAGAACGTTTGATTCGCGCCCAAGAGATCGCGCCCTTCTTGATTGTGATGCCCCGTGACCGTTTATGGGAACAACCGCAGGATGACCCCTTCGGTGAGGTTATGATCCATGAGCTGATTCCCCTTATTGATCGCTCTTACCGCACCATCCATAATCGTTCAGCTCGCGCCATTGGTGGGCTTTCCAGAGGTGCAGGTTGGGCGTTGCATCTGGGCTTACGTTATTGGGAGCTCTTTGGGGCAATTGGGGCTCATTCGTTGGCTGTGTTTGAGAGCGATGCCCCAAAAATCGAGCGGTGGTTGGATGCGATACCCCCAGCTTCCAGACCGCGTATTTTTCTGGATATCGGTGATCGTGACCGTCCACCGATCTTACAATCCGCCATTTGGTTTGAACAAATGCTAACTCGCAAACGCATCCCGCACGAGTGGTATTTATATTCCGGCTACCACGAAGAAGCATACTGGCAGGCTCATGTCGAGCAGTATGTGCGCTGGTATGCATCTACTTGGGCCGAAACCGAATTTGATATAATTGAGCCATGAGCCTAACCCGAGAACAAGTTGATCATATTGCCCGCCTAGCACGCTTAAACCTCAGCGATGAGGAAAGAGAACGTTATCGTGAACAGCTTTCAGCTATCCTGGACCATTTTCAACGTCTCCAGGAATTAGATACAGAGACTGTTCCCCCTACCTTTCGAGCGGTCGAGTCCCACCGTTTACCCCGTCCCGATGAGGTGCAATCCTCGCTACCGCCCTCAGAATTATTCTCCAACGCTCCCGATGTAGACCAAAACCAATTTCGGGTGCCACCGATTTTAGATTTCTAAGGTGTGCCGGCGATGAACGACATCACTAGTCTGAGTCTACAACGCGCCATTCAGGGTTTGAGGAAAGGCGATTTTTCTTGTCAGGAACTAGTCCGAGCTTATGTGAATCGTATTCAAAGTTTAGATAGCGCTATTCATGCCTTTTTGTTTACGGATCTGGAAGGAGCGCTGAAAAAAGCTGACAGTGTCGATCACGTTTTGGTCAAGTGGCGTAGGTCACCTCAAAACGATTTGCCCCCATTGTTTGGTATCCCTCTGGCGGTCAAAGACGTTTTGTGTGTAAAAGGCATGCCTTGCACCTGCGGTTCGAAGATTCTAGAGGGCTACGTTCCCCCTTACAATGCCACCGCTGTTCAGAAATTGATCGATGCGGGAGTGATCATCCTGGGCAAGACGAACACAGATGAGTTTGCTATGGGTTCCTCTACGGAGAATTCTGCCTATGGGGTCACGCGCAATCCTTGGAATTTAGACCGTGTGCCAGGGGGGTCGAGCGGTGGAAGTGCTGCAGCGGTTGCAGCTCGTTTGTCCCCTGTAGCTTTGGGTACCGACACCGGCGGCAGTGTCAGGCAACCGGCCTCTTTCTGTGGTGTGAGTGGCATCAAGCCTACGTATGGCCGTGTTTCGCGCTATGGTCTGGTCGCCTATGGTTCTTCACTGGATGTAGTTGGCGTCCTAGCCAGAGATGTGGATGAAGTTGCGCTTGTCTTCCAAGTGATGGCGGGAGTTGATCCGCGTGATGCTACCACGGTTGACTTGGACGTGCCTCAAATTACCCTCGGCGAAAGAAGCGAACTCGGCAGCATTCGAATCGGCGTGCCCAAGGAATATTTCATCCCTGGGATGCAACCGCAGGTAGAAGAGGCTGTTCGGCGTGCTATTTTGCATTTGCAAGGACTAGGGGCGGAGATTCACGAAATTAGCTTGCCCCATACCGAATATGCCCTGCCAGTGTACTACTTAATTGCCCCGGCAGAGGCTTCTGCGAATTTAGCCCGTTACGATGGAATTCGCTACGGGCCGCGTATCAGTGGGGAGACGATGTGGGATATCTTTTATCAAACCCGGGGGCAAAAGTTTGGGGCTGAAGTAAAGCGGCGCATTATGCTCGGCACCTATGCCCTTTCGGCTGGCTACTACGATGCTTACTATGGAAAGGCACAAATGGTACGCACGCTGATCAAACGCGACTTTGAGCAAGCCCTTGAAATCGTTGATATGATTGCAGCCCCTATCGCTCCAACAACGGCATTTCCCATTGGTGAGCATACCGATGATCCGTTGGCAATGTATCTAGAAGATGTATTTACTTTGCCGGCGAATCTGGCGGGTGTACCTGGGCTGGCTTTTCCGGTAGGCTTTGATCAGCAAGGTTTGCCAATTGGAATGCAGTTGATGGGACGCTATTTTCAGGAAGAGCTGCTCTTCCGCATCGCTCACGCCTATCAGCTCACAACCGATTGGCATTTGCGGACACCGTAATCTGCATCGAGTTATAATAATAATATGTGAGGTGGAGAGAAAAAACCAATGGAGCAAAATACCTTGAAGATCGTCATCCCGATGGCGGGGTTAGGGACTCGCCTGCGTCCGCTTACCTATAGCAAGCCCAAACAATTGGTTACCCTTGCTGGCAAAGCCGTTTTAGATCATGTGCTGGATACTTTATCGGGAATTCCCCGCACCTATCAGGTTGAATTAATCAACATCGTGGGTTATTTGGGTGACCAAATCGAGGCTCATATCTCAAAGCATTACCCCCATCTGCGCTCTCACTATGTCGTTCAGGAAGACCCACGCGGTCAATCCCATGCCATTTATTTAGCTCGTCATCTACTGAACGGGCCAATGCTGGTTATCTTCGCCGATACGCTTATCCAAACCGATCTGTCTTGTTTGCTCGATAATGGCGAGGAGGCGATTGCTTGGGTCAAACCTGTAGCTGACCCGCGCCGTTTCGGTGTAGCTGAGCTCGGAGAGAATGGTTATGTGCGACGTTTAATCGAGAAACCGCAAGACCTGAGTAATAACTTAGTGGTGGTTGGTTTTTATTACTTCAAGGACTCTAAGCGCTTAATCGAAGCCATTGAGGAGCAAATGCAGCGTGGAATTTCGATCAACGGCGAGTACTTTCTGGCTGATGCGATCAACATCATGCTGGAAGGTGGACTTAAGATGTCGACGCGCGTGGTGGATGTATGGTTGGATGCTGGCACCCCAGAGGCTCTGTTAGAGTCGAACCGTTATTTGCTGGAAAACGGTGCCGACAACAGTCAAGAGGCGATGAAACGCCCGAATGTCGTCATAATTCCACCCGTGTTTATTCATCCCGCTGCGGAGGTGGAATATTCGGTCATCGGTCCGCACACCTCTCTTGCAGAAGGGTGTAAAGTTTATTACAGCATTATTCGCGAATCAATTTTGGCAGAAGCAGCCGAAGTGACGGACGCAATTTTAGAGAAATCACTGGTTGGGAGAAGAGCACAAATTAAACGCCGTCCTGGGGTGATTAACGCTGGCGATCAGACCAGCCTGTCCTTCTAGGAAGCACAGGATGAGTGAAATTGTCGAGTGTCATTCCGAATATGAATATGCAGAGAAGCCACTTGCCTTTTGGTGGCAAGACCAACGGTGGGAAATCGAAGAGATTCTAGCGCAATGGCGTATCCCTGGAGGTAAATGCTTCCGGGTTCGAACCAAAGACAACCAAATATTTGAACTTTTTTATGGGGAGTTGTTTGACGAATGGCGAATCCATCAACCTTAAACCCTGCTAATCCATCCATCCCATCCGCTCCTGTTGTCCCCCTGAAAGGAGAATCTGTGGACAAAAGATATCTGTCTGAACGAGTGGTCAATCTTAAACCGTCGGGCATTCGCAAATTCTTCGATATTGTGGCGACCATGCAGGATGTGATCTCCCTCGGCATTGGCGAACCAGATTTCGCCACACCCGAGCGGATCGTGCAGGCGGGCATCCGATCTTTGGAAGCTGGAGAAACTCACTATACTTCCAATATGGGCCGCTTTGCATTAAGACAAGCGCTATCTGAACATCTCTATCAACGCTATCAGGTCTCATACAACCCTGCTACGGAAATCATCATCACCGTTGGTGTTTCCGAAGCGCTCTATTTAGCCATGACGGCTCTGTTGAACCCCGGCGAGGAAGTGATTATCCCCACCCCTTGCTTTGTTGCCTACCAAGCAGAAGTGATTCTAGCCGGCGGGGTGCCGGTCGAATTGCCCACGCGAGCGATTGACGGATTTCAGGTTGACCCCGTGCGCCTGGAAAAAGCAGTTACATCGCGCACCAAAGCGATCCTGCTGGGCTTTCCCAATAATCCTACCGGCGCAGTTGCTAGCCGAGAGGTGCTGTTAGAGATTGCTGCAATTGCAGAGCGCCACGATTTGATCGTGGTTTCCGATGAGCTTTATGATCAATTGGTCTATGATGTCCCGCATATCTGTTTTGCCTCTTTGCCCGGCATGTATGCACGCACCATTTTGTTGGGCGGTTTCTCTAAAAATTATGCCATGACGGGTTGGCGGATTGGTTTTGCCGCCGCACCAGAGCAAATTCTCAGGGGGCTGCTGCGCGTGCATCAGTATACAATCATGTCAGCGCCGACCATAGCCCAAGATGCAGCCTTGGAAGCGATAAGAAACGGGCAAGAGGATGTCGAACGGATGCGCTTAGAGTATAATCGCCGTCGGTTATTAATCGTCAATGGATTGAACCGTCTGGGGTTACCCACCGTGGAACCCCATGGTGCTTTTTACGCTTTTCCAAGCATTGCTGCAACAGGCATGGACGGGGAGACTTTCGCTCAAAAACTACTCGAAGAAGAGCGAGTAGCGGTTGTGCCCGGCAATGCTTTTGGCGCAGGTGGAGAGGGCTTCGTGCGTTGTTCGTATGCGACAGCGTACGAAAAAATCGAAGAAGCGCTCAATAGAATGGAGAGGTTTATGCAACGCTATGGCTGACTTAGATTGGATGGTAGAGTATGAGGCTGTAATCGGAGTTGAAATTCACGCAGAGCTAGCCACGCGCTCCAAAATGTTCTGCTCTTGTGCTGTGGTGGATGCCATCACTGCCGAGCCGAACATCGCAGTCTGCCCTGTCTGCGCCGGCATGCCTGGTGTCTTGCCTGTGGTGAACCAAGCGGCTGTTGAATTGGGCCTGCGCTTGGCGTTGGCATTGGAATGCGAGATTTTACCCACCAGCATTTTTGCGCGCAAGAATTATTTTTACCCCGATCTCCCTAAGGGCTATCAGATCTCTCAATATGAGCAACCTTTAGCTCGAAATGGAAGGCTAACAATCCTCACTTCAGCCGGGGAAAAAACTGTGCGCATCCGACGTGTCCATCTCGAGGAGGATACGGGCAAATTAACCCATGTTTCACAAGATGGAGAGAGCTATTCTCTCATAGACTTAAACCGAGCTGGTGTTCCCTTGCTGGAGATCGTCACCGAGCCGGATTTACACAGTGCGGAAGATGTGCGGGCTTACGCCATGGCATTGCGTAACATCTTGCGCTACTGCGAGGTCAACTCGGGTGATATGCAAAAGGGCGTCATGCGGATTGAGCCAAATGTCTCGGTGCGGAAGAGGGGCAGCGCTGAATTAGGTACACGAACGGAGATAAAGAATTTAAATAGCTTTCGCGCCTTAGAGCGCTCTGTGGCGTATGAAATTGAGCGCCAAGTAAAGTTGTTGAGAGATGGGAAAGAGGTGGTTCAAGAAACTCGTGGCTGGGATGAAGCTCAGGGAGTGACAGTCTCCCAACGCTCCAAAGAAGAGGCCCATGATTATCGCTATTTCCCCGAACCCGATCTTCCCCCTCTTGTCATTCATCCGGATTGGTTAGCTGAAATACGCAGCAAGCTGCCCGAACTACCGGTGAGCCG
>CAKZNJ010000559.1 GCA_937129505.1 uncultured Anaerolineae bacterium
GAAAACAAGCTGGCGCATGGCATCCAGCCCCATTGTTAAGGGGATAATTGAAGCACTTAACGCAATCCAAAAGCCGAGATTTTTGACCGGAAAGTAAAAACCAGAAAGAAGGTAAATGGGTTCTTGGGCGAGATTCGCCAAATGCCATGCTTCGCGACTGAGAAGAAGAAATAGAGAAGCGGACATCATACCCAAGCCATAAAGGGCAGTCATGGTCAGGAAAAACACCAAGAACAACAGCCCAAAATCCACAACGATAAAACGAACTTGAAAAAGCCAGCCGCCAATGATCAAAATCACAATCGCCCGCAAGAGAGTTGCAACCATGCCGCCCAAAGCCATGCCGAGTAAGATCGCCATCATTGAGTTTGGCGCCATGATGTAGAGGGCAAGGTTCCCCTGTTCCTTTTCCCAATAGAGTTGACTGGACATACTCCACAGCACGTTTAGCCAAAAGGCGGTCATAGCACCACCCATCACAACAAAGCCAATATAATCCTCTGGGGCGCCAATCGCCCGATAGACAAAGACATAGGCGGCAATACCCAAGATTGGCAGAAAGATGTCAAAAAATAACCACGATTTCTCCCGCTGTTGTCCGATCACGCGCGGGTATGCGCGCGCGATCACAGTCTTTAGAAATAATTTCCAACCACTAGCCTTCGGAATGGTTTGCGCCATTACTGCCACGTTCGACATCCTCCATGCTTTTACCGACTAGGTCAACAAAGACATCTTCCAAGGTGGGTTCGCGCTTTTGCAAGCTGATAATGCGCACTTGATTTTCTGTCAGAGAATTGACTATCGCCGCGATGGTCTCATCTTGATCGAGAATCAAGTCTAAAATTGCGTAGCCATCTCGAGGTCTGAGAACTAATTTCCTAACCCCCTGAATGGTTTTAAGGTCATCTGAATAATGGTTGAGAACAGGGGTGACTTCAAGGTGATAGATGGCTTCTCTTTGCAAACGATGTTTTAGGGAGGTTGGCGTGTCGCAAGCCAAGACGCGCCCTTGGTTGATGATTGCTACCCGATCGCATAACTCTTCCGCCTCTGCCATGTAATGGGTGGTCAGGAGAATGGTGCGCTCAGGATGGTCGTCAAGCCATTGGCGGATAAAGCGCCTTACGTCTCTGGAAGCCCCTACATCTAGCCCTAAGGTGGGCTCATCGAGGAACAGAACCTGTGGATCGGTGAGGAATCCACGCACGATATTCATTTTTTGGCGCAAGCCGGTTGAGAGATCCGAAGATTTGGTGTTGATCCGATCGGCTAAGCCAACCACTTCAAGCAACTCACGAATGCGACGATTGGCTTCTTTTGAGCTTAGCCCATAAAACTGCGCAAACATCCACAAGTTCTCGCGCACGGTGAGCAAACCATATCCCGAAGATTCTCCCCCAGAGACCATGTTGATAATGGGACGAATTTTGTGAGCTTCTTTGACGACATCGTATCCACAGACCAAGGCGTTGCCCGCAGTTGGTGCCAATAGGGTGGTCAGGATTTTAATCAAGGTCGTCTTCCCTGCGCCGTTTGGTCCGAGTAAGCCAAATAATTCTCCTTGCTGTACTTCTAAGGAGACATCCTGAAGAGCAATCAATTCTTTAGCGGCATTTTTCTTATTGCCGCGAATTTTATAAATTCGACTGAGATGATTGGTTTGAATTGCAAAATTCATCGTTACTTAATCAAAACCTGCAAAATTGTTGGGTTGGCGTAGGTTAATCGTAGGTTAAGCGTCAAGTACTTTAGCGACATCTTTGGTAAACTGATACTCGAAGGGCGATTTCTCTTCTTCTCCTCCTTAGAGAGAGCCGGAAGCGGCGTATCCGGCTCTCGATGATTTAAGGGGATGTGACGAATTATAACCGAAGCGACCGCTCTTCTGTGCTAATGTCTGCCCAACCCCCATAGGTTTCTCAAATGCCTATTTTTCGCCATCGCGTTATCCTGTATAATCAGGAAAGTGAATAATGGGCACTCTTCGAATTCAAGCCGCCTAGCACAAGCTGCCGCAACAGTCATGGCAGCTTTCTTTATTAGCAACCTCGCCGGTTTGCTGCGCCAGATTCTCGTTGCAAGAGCGTTTGGCACGGGGACAGAAATGGAAGCCTTCAACGCAGCGAATCGAGTGTCCGAAACGCTGTTTAACTTAGTAGCTGGAGGGGCTTTAGCGAGTGCTTTTATCCCGACGTTTAGCGGCCTTTTGGCAAAAAGACAGACAACCAGAGCGTGGCAGCTGGCTTCGACCATTGCAAACTTGGTTTTGGTTATCCTGTTGTTGTTAAGTAGCCTGACTTATTTGTTGGCTCCGCAAGTAGTTCGTCATGTGCTCGCGCCGGGGTTTCGGGCCGACGTGGCAAAAGAGCAATTGACTATTTCCCTACTGCGTTTGATGCTGCCTTCGGCGATTCTGTTTGCGCTCAGCGGCCTTGTGATGGGGATTTTGAATTCGCATCAGGTGTTTTGGATTCCAGCCTTGACGCCGGCGATGTATCAGTTCGGGATGATTTTCGGTGTGCTTTTCCTAGCCCCTTTTCAGGGAATTGTCGGTTTGGGGTGGGGGGTATTAATCGGCGCAGGGCTTCATCTAGGTTTACAGCTTCCATCGTTGTGGCGGCTCGGGGGCAAATATTTTGCCAATCTTGCCTTGGATATGCCCGAAGTGCGGGAGGTGATCCGTTTGTTCGCACCGCGCTTGATCGGCGTGGCTGTGGTGCAACTGAATTTCTGGGTCAATACCCGACTGGCTTCTCAACAACCAGAAGGAAGTGTCACCGGCCTTGTCCTCGCCTTTGCCTTGATGTTAATGCCTCAAGCTGCGATTGCACAATCTGTGGCAATTGTCGCTTTGCCAACCCTTTCGACTCATTATGCTTTGGGTAGAATGGATGAGTTGCGTTCGACCCTTGTCAATGGCTTGAGGGGAGTTTTGTTTTTAGCTGTTCCGGCAAGTGTTGGTTTGATCCTGCTTCGGACACCAATCGTAGCCATGCTTTACCAACGCGGCGCTTTTGATGAACGTTCAACGCAATTTGTCGCTTGGGCGTTATTGTGGTACGCTGCTGGGCTCGCAGCTCACAGCTTGGTGGAGATCTTTGCTCGCTCGTTTTATGCCATGCATGACACACGCACACCGGTTTGGATTGGTACGCTGGCGATGGGTCTAAATGTGGGACTGAGTTACCTCTTTTCTGCCCTTTTCCAACGAGGGGGCTGGTACCCTCATGGAGGCTTGGCTTTGGCGAATACCGCCGCTACCTATCTCGAAGCCGCAGGCTTATATTGGATTATGCGACGGCGGTTTGGTGGACTTGAAGAGAAGCGCATTTTGCATTTAGTTTTCCAAACTGCCTTCGCTAGCCTCGTGATGGCAGTAGGGATGGAAATTTGGATGGTCTCTCTGGCGAAACTACATCATATCTTCCTCGCTCTGGGAGGAATCTCAGTCGGCGCTGCATTGTTTTTGTTCTGCGCCTGGATTCTGAGAGTTGAAGAATTAGACATTCTTCGAGGCGTAATCTTCAGGCGACCGATCAGCGGGCAATAGTCCACGTAAGTTGAGCGATAACTACCCCTAAGACCACGCCTGCAAACGCTTCGATCGGCGTATGGCCGAGAACTTCACGCAATTGCTCTTCTTTCAACGGATGACCGCTGGCTAAATCGTTGATCATGGCGTTTATCAGCTCGGCGTGTTTGCCTGCCTGACGGCGGATTCCTGTAGCGTCATAGACCACAACCATCGCTAATGTTAGTCCAATGGCAAAGTGAGGGGAATCAAAACCATAGAACAACCCCAGGGCGTGGGCGACGGCTGTAACTAAGGCAGAATGAGAGCTGGGCATTCCGCCGGCGCGAAAAAGCAGAGCCCAATTCCATTGTCGGGTTTTCAAATATTCGATCGGTACTTTTACAGTTTGGGCGATGATCCAAGCAATTGCCCCGGCGATCAAAACGTAGTTGCGGAAGATTTCCATCTCTCAACCCGTCTATCTAAGAGTGGCGACTTATGTTTTCTCGTCGCTCAGATTGCGGATCGTTAACTCTGCCTGATCGAGCAATTGTGAACAATATTGAACCAAGGCTTGGCCGCGCTGGTAGAGGGCGAGCGTTTCTTGAAGCGTTTGTTCGCCGCTTTCTAATTGGCTGACAATCTGCTCCAATTGTTGCATCGCTTGCTCAAAAGTCAGCGCATCCTCATTCTGGTCTATTGTCTGATTAGTCATGGGTTTCATCACTTTCAACGGATGAATTCATCAGGCTTAGCGCTTGGAGAAAAGGAGCTTCATCTGTTAAGATCTCCCTTGCTTTGGAGGTAAAAGTTGCTAGATCTATGCGGTGAGATGCCTGATAATGGCGAAGATAAGGGAGAGTCTTTTGTTGAATGGCGTGTTGGACGGCGTTTTGCCTAGCTTTTGTGGCTAGAATGGCTGTTGCTGCCACAAGAACGAGCAAGAAAATGATTACTAGGAAGAAAGCCAAGATGATATTGATGATTCTTAGGGCAAGCAAAATTGCGACGATCCCTAGAATCGGGAGGGTGCCTAACCAAATGGCTAGACCAAAAGATTGTTCGGCGCTAGAAGCGCCTATGGATATCAATTGTTCGTTCAATTGGCGAATCAATTCTTCTTCGCTTAACTCTAAGTTAGTTGAATCTTCCATTTATCCTAGCCTTAATGCAAGATTGACTCCACGCGGGTATCCAAATGACCATCTTTCAAGCGAGCTTGGACGGTTTCACCAAGCGTAACATCTTCTATCGAGCGCACAATGATGCCATCCTTTTTCGTCAAGATCGAATAACCGCGCTCAAGGAGCGCTTGGGGGTTCAGAGATTCTAGACGATGAAAGTAGAGCTCAACTTTAGATCGCTGTTGCTGCAGGGTATGGGAAAGATGCAGCTCTAAGCGATGCATCATCTCGTCTAACCGTTGGCGGGCGATGTTCACCCGATTGGCTGGGGAACTGATATTCAGACGATGGGTTAGCTGCCTAAGATGTAAACGATTTGTGTTGAGCCAGTTTAGCGTGGCGTTCTGTAATCGCTGAGAGAGCGTTTGGACTCCCGCTTGGAGATCGACAAGATTGGGGGTGACCATTTCGGCTGCAGCAGTTGGGGTGGGGGCGCGCAGATCGCTGGCGTAGTCTGCCAGTGTTATATCCGTTTCATGGCCAATTCCAGTTACGATAGGGGTTTCTAGGTCTGCAATGACGCGAACCAGATTTTCATCGTTAAATGCCCAAAGATCTTCGATCGAACCCCCTCCGCGGGCAAGGATGATTACATCCGGTTTGACTTCGTGGTCTAAACGTTTTAAGGCGTTTATTAGAGAGGGGACAGCCTCTTCTCCTTGGACAGCGGCAGGGGCAATAATCACTTCCGCCAAAGGATAACGCCTTTTGAGCGTTTTTAGCATATCTTGCAGGGCGGCGGCCTTTAAGCTGGTCACAATCCCAATCCTGTGTGGAAAAACAGGGATAGGTCTTTTCCGCTCAGAATCGAAAAGCCCTTCTTTTTCGAGTTTTGCCTTGCGTTGTAAAAATTCTTGGTATAAAATCCCCGCGCCGAGGGCGATCAGGTTATCTGTATAGAGTTGATACGTCCCCGCAGGAGGATAGATGTCGAGGTAACCATGGGCGAGAATTAGGTCGCCATTTTTAGGGAGAAATAATTGGTAATTGACCTGTTGGCGCCACATGACACAGCGCAGGGAAGCATTGGCGTCTTTGAGGGTAAAATAAAAATGTCCGGATGTTGCCCGAGTGGCGTTGGACACTTCGCCAACGACCCACAGATCGCGGAGGATTTCCTCTCCAGAAATAAGCTGCTGGAGGTAATCTGTTAGCTGAGAGACAGTCCAATTGGTCGGGCTTTCAAATATCGGTAGCATATTTCGGTAAAAATTTGTTTTTGATTATAAATCATTCACTTCTTATTGGGGTAAAATCAAATTGAACCGTAGAACTGCTGAACGGTTTGCCTATTCGGTAGAGAACTCGTCTTTGATCAAAAGCACCAAATCTTGTGGATGGATAAATTAGCCTTGAAGTATCTATGGTCACCTTGGAGAATGAAGTACATTCAAAATCATCGCCAAGACGCTGCGTGTATTTTTTGTTCGGCGGTTTCCCAAGAAGATAGCCCTGAGAACCTGATTGTCAAACGGGGTCAATGGGTTTTTGTGATACTTAACCGCTTTCCTTACACTAGCGGGCATCTTATGGTGGTTCCTTATCAGCATACCTCTAGTCTGGTGGAACTAAGCGCTCCTTGTCGAGCTGAAATGATGGAGCTTTCTACCGAGTCCATTGAGGTCTTAAAGCAAGTTTACCATCCACAAGGGTTCAATTTGGGCATGAACCTCGGCGAATCGGCTGGGGCGGGAATCGTTGATCATTTGCACATGCACATTGTGCCGCGATGGAGCGGTGATACCAATTTTATGTCCACAGTAGGGGGAGTGAGAGTGTTACCCGAAGAACTGGAGGAAACCTTTCGACGCGTGAAGGAGGTGTGGGAACGAATAAAAAGTGAATAGAGCAGGTCACAGAGACTATGGCCAGATTGGGAGGGGCAGAATACAAAGTTACTTCAGCGTGTAAGTCCCTAGATTCGTCTCATCCGTTTTTCGCCAAAGGAGGATGTATGTCTAGACAACCTGATGAAGCGCTGATCTTAAGTGCGGTTCGCACTCCAAGTGGAAAATTTCAAGGCAGCCTGAGCAGCTTTAGTGCAACCCAACTAGGTGCAATCGTTGTCAGAGAAGCCGTTCGGCGAGCCGGCATTATCGAAACGGCTGAGATCGATGAAGTCTTGATGGGAAACGTGGTCTCGGCTGGTTTGGGTCAAAATCCTGCCCGTCAGGCAGCCATTTTTGGCGGTCTACCGACCAGTGTCGGGGCGACAACGATCAACAAAGTCTGTGGCTCGGGCTTGAAATCAATCATGCTTGCAGCACAGGCTATTCGAGCTGGTGATGGATCTCTCTTTGTATGTGGGGGCATGGAGAGCATGAGCCGTGCCCCTTATCTGGTGCGCGGTCGTAGCGGCGAATTACGTTTTGGCCACCTGCAATTGGTTGATGCTCTGCTTCACGATGGTTTGTGGGATGCCTTTGAAAACTGGGGCATGGGTGATGCAGCCGAGTTCATCGCCCAAGAATGGGAGATTCCGCGCCAGGAGATGGACGAGTATGCGTTCCAGAGCCATCAAAAAGCCATTCAAGCGATTGATCAAGGGAAATTCAAGGCGGAAATCGTGCCGATTGAGATCCCTGCCAAAAAAGGGTCAGCATTGATTTTTGATACCGACGAGACACCACGCCGCGATACTTCATTGGAAACATTGGCGGCGCTAAAGCCAGCCTTTCAAGCAAATGGGCGGGTCACTGCAGGAAATTCTCCAGGCCTCAATGACGGAGCAGCAGCGGTGGTGGTTGCCTCGCATCAGAAGGCTGAACAGTTGGGTTTACCTGCATTGGCGCGCATTGTCGGCTATGCTCAAGCGGCGGTAGATCCCAAACATCTTTTTATCGCACCAGCGCAAGCCATTCCAAAACTGCTAGAGAAAGTTGGTTGGAGCTTAGCCGAGATCGATCTCATAGAGCTAAATGAGGCTTTCGCCGCCCAGGTCTTGGCGGATGGTAAAGCGCTAGCGCCTTTGGGTTGGAACTGGGAAAAGGTCAACGTACACGGTGGGGCTATTGCCTTAGGTCATCCTATTGGGGCAAGTGGCGCAAGGGTATTGACTACCTTGATTTATGCCTTGCGCGATCGACAACAAAAACGTGGCATTGCGTGCCTCTGCTTGGGAGGTGCAGAGGCGGTGGCAATGGCGATCGAGTTACTAGACGCGTGAGAGGAGAACACAATGGAAATCCGGGAAGTTTATGTAATTGGGGCGGGGACGATGGGCAGCGGAATAGCTCAAGTAGCTGCCGTTTCAGGATATCATACAACCGTCATGGATATTATCCCTGAACAATTGGATAAAGCAAAAGCAGCCATTCAGCGATCGGTAGAGAAATTGCTAAGCAAAGGTCAGCTTACTGCAGATCAAGCCAAACGAGTGGAAGAAATCCGTTACGAGAAAGAGATGAAATCTATCGGATATGCAGATTTAGTCATCGAAGCGGTAGTTGAAAACTTGAGTGCAAAACAAGCGATCTTTCAGCAAGCAGACGGCCTCTGTCAGGAGACGGCGATCCTTGCTTCGAACACGTCATCGATCTCGATTACTAAAATTGCTTCAGCGACTAGGCGGCCAGATAAGGTCATCGGAATGCACTTTATGAATCCCGTCCCTCTGATGCGGTTAGTCGAGGTCATTCGGGGTCTGATGACCTCGGATGAGGCTACCCAGACTATTCTCGATGTTTGTCGTCTGATGGGTAAGGAGCCAATTGAAGCCAACGACTCACCCGGCTTTATATCCAATCGCATTCTCTGTCCGATGATCAACGAAGCAATTTTTGCCCTGCAAGAAGGTGTAGGCACACCGCAAGCTATCGATGCGGTCATGAAATTGGGGATGAATCACCCGATTGGACCTTTGGCTTTGGCGGATTTAATCGGTTTAGATATTGTTTTGGCAGTGATGGAAGTCTTGCAGCGCGATTTGGGTGAAGATAAATATCGCCCCGCTTATTTATTACGCAAGATGGTGGATGCGGGACATTTGGGTAGAAAAACAGGTCGAGGTTTCTATGAGTACACTTCCTAAGCAGCACTTCGTTTACGACTATGCAGTGATCGGATCGGGATTTGGGGGGAGTGTGGCAGCGATGCGTTTGGCGGAGAAGGGCTATCGGGTTTTGGTCATCGAGCGAGGCAAGCGGTTTGAAGACAAAGATTTCGCCACGACGAACTGGAAATTTTGGAAATACTTATGGCTGCCATCCTTGCGCTGTTTCGGAATTCTGCAGTTGAGTTTCTTTAAGGATGTCTTTGTCCTGCATGGCAGCGGTGTGGGAGGAGGCAGTTTGGGGTATGCCAATGTCTTGATGGAGCCCGATGACCGTTTATTTGACAACCCCGCCTGGCGTGAATTGGCGGACTGGAAGACTATTCTCAAGCCCTATTATCAGCTTGCGAAGCGCATGTTGGGAGTCGCCCCCAACCCCAAGTTATGGCATGCTGATCGGCTGTTGCAGGAGATTGCAGCAGAGCTGGGAAGAGCAGACACCTTTCGGCCGACAGAGGTGGGCGTCTTGTTTGCGGAAAACATTGCCGCTACAGAGGATCAAGAGGTAGAGGATCCTTATTTTGAGGGGAAAGGACCAAAACGACGGACATGTAAACACTGTGGCGCCTGTATGGTAGGCTGCCGCTATAACGCCAAAAACACCTTGGTCAAAAATTATCTTTGGTTTGCTGAAAAATATGGCGCAGAAATCATGCCCGAAAGTGAAGTTGTCGATATTCGCCCATGTCGGGAAGAGCCCCCTGCCCGTTACAGCCTGACGGTAAAATCTTCCACGAAATTTTGGAAGGCACCGCAACGGATTTTGTGCCGGAATGTGGTGGTCTCGGCCGGGACGGTGGGGACCATCAAGTTGCTGTTAAAATGTCGCGAACGCCAAAGTTCGTTACCAGACCTCTCACCCCGCTTAGGAGAAAATGTGCGTACCAACAGTGAGTCTTTGCTTGGCGCGGTGAGCCGCTCAAAGGCGATTGATTATTCTCAAGGGATTGCAATTACTTCAATCTTTCAAGCCGATGAAATGACAGCCGTCGAGCCAGTGCGTTATCCAGCAGGTTCTTCGCTGATGCGCTTCCTCAGCGCGCCCCTTGTCAGCGGACAAAAACCGGTGTTCTTCCGCCTCCTAGAAATGCTGTTGTTGATCTTGCTCCATCCAATGGAAGCGATGAGGGCATATATATTGCCCGGTTGGGCACGGCGCACGACAATCCTGTTGGTCATGCAGACCGAAGATAGCCGTCTCCGTCTCAAGCTTGGGCGCCATCTCTGGACCGGCTTTCGCGAGGGACT
>CAKZNJ010000560.1 GCA_937129505.1 uncultured Anaerolineae bacterium
GACTTTGTGGTGAAACGCGTTGGGCAAACGTTTCTGGTACAAAGCTTACCGATTTATGTCCCCTGAAAGGGGTTTTCGCATTTTTTTGAAGCTACTCATCTTACCATTTTATTTTGGAGGAAAAAGATGGTGAACATACATAGCGTGAAGATCGAAAAACCCGACGAAATCAACTTTATCCTCGGTCAGAGCCATTTTATCAAAACGGTGGAGGATATCCACGAGGCTTTGGTCAGCACGGTGCCGGGCATCCGTTTTGGGCTGGCTTTTTGTGAGGCATCAGGGAAGTGCCTTATACGTTGGACAGGCACCGATGCAGCCATGATCGAGCTTGCCCACAAGAACGCCTTAGCCATTGGAGCAGGGCATTCCTTTATTCTCTTCTTAGGGCAAGGTTATTTTCCGATTAATGTGTTGAACACCATTAAGATGATCCCTGAAGTTTGCCGAATTTTTTGCGCCACGGCTAACCCCGTGGAAGTGTTAGTAGCGGAAACCGACCAAGGGAGAGGGATATTGGGCGTTGTAGATGGCTTCGCTCCGAAAGGGATTGAAGGCGAAGAGGATATTGCTTGGCGCAAGTTGTTTCTCCGTAAGATCGGTTATAAGTTTTAACCAAGCAGGGGAGCGCTTTAGGCTTCCGGCTTGCTTCTCAGCCTGGTCGTGATGGCTCGCCAGATAGGACAGCGGTCATAAACTGCGCTAAAGCAGACCAACGCGCCAGCGAGAAACCATAACCAACTCGCGCTTGTGGTTAATCCGATACCGATTAAGCCAATTCCCGCCACCAGACGCACCGTGCGATCAACTGGACTGAGGGAGATGGGGCGCGAGGCTTGACCGGACAAAGCTGATTGAAACAAGCTTTGAATGTCAGCTTCGCTTTGGTACCCTACTTGGCGGGCAATCTCTCGGCCATTCCTATAGGCGACTAAGGTGGGGATGCCGAGGATACGCAGGGAAGCGAGCAGGTCAGGCGCTTGATCGGCGTCAATGCGGAGAAGGTCAACTTGTGCTTCAAATTGCTTTTCAACCCGTTTTAGGGCTGGTTCAATGGCTCGGCAAGGAGCACACCACCCTGCCCAAAAATCGACCACCAATGGGCGGGGATGGTCTCGGATGGTTTCTTGAAAGCTTTTGTGGTCCATGCTAGGAGTGATCAGTGCGGATTTTTAGCAACGAGTACAAAGGACACCAGCCAATCAGACCGGTGAAAAGAGGGACAAAGCCAATAAACTTCAGAAATGTCCCCAAACCGCCGCCAATTGCGCCGCTCCAGCCCAGATACAAGAGCGCAACTCCAAGCACAACTCGTAAAAGGCGATCCCAGATGGCTTCATTGACAAATGACATCGAACACCTCCAGAGGGAATGAACTAGCTTATTTCTGATTATTTAGATGAAAGATTATCTAAAAGGGTTGCAAATTGAGGAAGAGATGTTCGATGACGATTCGCGAGCCAATTCCGATCAAGAGAAGCCCCCCAAAAATTTCCATCTTTTTACCAAAGCGTCCGCCAAAATAACAGCCGCAAAAAAGCCCAATGGCAGAGAGCAAAAAGGCTACCAAGCCAATAAACAACGAGGGGACAAAAACCGGCGCTCTTAAGATAGCCATGCTTAACCCCACAGCGAGGGCGTCAATGCTGGTTGCTACCGATAGCAGCACCATCAGACTGCCTCGAGTAGGGTCTGAGGAATAACTGTCCTGCTGCTCGTTGAAGCCGCTCCATGCCATCTTCCCCCCTACATAGGCGAGCAGAGCGAAGGCGATCCAATGGTCAACGGCACGAATAAACGACTCGATGGTCGTGCCTGCCAACCAACCCAATAGGGTCATCCCAGCTTGGAATATTCCAAAGTGAAAGGCAAGGCGCAGTTTTGAACGAGTGCTGTGCGAGTTCTGACCTGTTCCGACCCCCAAGGAGACTGCAAAAGCATCCATAGCTAATCCAAAAGCGATGATCAGGGATTCGGTTATCAAAACAAGACCCTTACGAGTATTCTATAATATGACTGTTGCATCAGGGAAATCCCTGCCGTTTTGATTATATCGCACTATAAATCGGCTTGACCCCGAACGCACCTACGGTTCGGGGTCATGGAAAAGTGAAAAATCGGAATGAAGAAGGTCGCTTTTTTGCAGTTTGTCTCTGACTAGACCTGTGAAGGGTGCGTAGCGACGGTTTTAACTTCGATAGGGGTTGTGGCACGGAGAAAGCCGGCAAACATCAACAAAACCCCAATGAGTTCGCTGATGTAGAGAGCTCCGGGTATCCCTAAGCGGCTGAAGGTGCCTCCAAAGGCAGGTGCCAGTGCACCGATGGCAATAAGGATGTTGCCCACCGTCCGATGCAAGAGAACACGCTTGCGCCAAAACAACCAAGATGAATACACCGCTCCACCAGCAAGCGTGATCGTGCCATAAAGGTTGAAGAATGGGGTCAGGGTGCGCACCCCTGGGGTGAGAATGGCGTGACCGCTTAGCTCGCTGCCCGTGTGCGCAGAAGTGGTGAGCAGATTGGGGTCAAGTTGGGCGGTAAAAACGCGGAATGAGCCGTACAAAGAGGCGATCAGGAGCAAAGCCAACGTCAGTTTTGCCCATTTTGCTTTTGCCAATAGAAAGACTGTTCCCTGTCCTAACCAGGCGGCGACAAGGATAGCGCCGAAGAGATACCACAAGCGATAGACTAGCGGATTCCATCCCCAAACGCTGTAATATCCCTCGCAAAAGCCTCCAATTCCGTAGAAGATTAAACCAACCCCCCATAACAATAAGTGTGCACCTTTACGATAGAAGAATCGTCTCAGAACTACTGCAGCGAAAACGAAGCTAACGAACGAGGCAAGAAATGGCAACCAACCGATAAGTGAAGACATTTCTATACTCCTTTGAGTAAATTGGTTTATCTACCCGATCCATCCTGTTGCAACACCTATGGCAACAACCAATAAGACGATCATCACGACCAAGATTAAGGCGAGCAGAAAAGGAATGGTTTTCTCGAAAATCGGTGGATATTGGCGGGAGGGAGGTAGTTTCCTTTCGGACATAGTCACTCAAATTTACGCCGCATTATAGGGGAAAAACTGGCGGTAGACCAGATAGTTTTATGTAGATTTTGCAAATAAATTTTCTCCTCTAAAAAGAAAGGTAAGACCTTTTTAGCGTTAAACCGTATATAGGGTGAACTCATACAAAAAGGAGCGAATGATGTCAGATCAAGAAATAACTTCTTCTGCCTCTGCTGAAAGGCAGGAGGAGTACCTTCCTCAAAATACTGAGAAAACTTCTCCGTCAGAGACAGCCGTGCCTGAAAGTTTTTCCCCGAACCAAGTAGGGCCTGGCGATGAACGCACCTGGGCGATCTTGGCGCATCTGAGCGTCTTGGTCAATTTGGTCACTGGTTTAGGAGGCCCGATTGCTGCCTTGATCATCTATTTGGTCTATCGAAATCGGTCTAGATTGATTGCCTATCATGCCTTACAATCGCTCATTTTCCAATTGATTGGGTGGTACGGCGGGGGAACGTTGATTGGCGTAATGTGGGCAATTGTGGGGGCATTATCAGCCTTGATCATTGGGGTTGTGTTAATCCCCTTTGCCTTAATCTTTACCTTAATCTTTGCCATTTTACCCATTGGCACCCTGATCTACGGCTTGTACGGGGCGTATCAGATTAGCCAAGGGAAAGATTTTCGCTATTGGTTGGTTGGGGATTGGGTGCGGGGTACATTGACGGGCGTGTAAACGAAGGATGGATTGGTTGGGATTTCTCCCTCGATGATTCTAGGGTAGAAATGGCATTCTGTTGGAACGTAAAGTAGGTGAAGTAGTACAACACAGCCTAAGCCCAAACTGGAATTGGGGAGTTGAGAGCTGTTCGCGGATCTCTAAACGTATCGTGAGAGATTGTTGAGCAGTAAGCGATGCCCTAGGGTATAATTTCCCTAGGGCAAAAAGCCACCTTATTGTCGAGTGATTTAGGAGAGTAGGCGATCTGTTTGGGGGAGTGCAAAAATGAGGTCTGATCCGTCACTTTGACCCCTGCCGGCGGCTTCCTAGGCACTGCGTACTATCAGATGTGTCATAAGGACATCCTAAAAGATTGGAGGTTGTATGGACAAGAAAACCGTTGGGCTTATTGCTACCGTTGCCACCGCGCTTTTATGCGGTTGCCCGGGAATCTTTTTGTGCGTTTTTGGGGCTGCCTCGGCGCTAGGTAGTGGAACGTTTGAGTTCGGAGAGCAAAGCGGCAATATCCCTCCGGCAATGGGGATTCCCATTCTCTGCATAGGGTTATTGTTGATGGTGGTTCCCGTAGGTGTGGGGTTCTTTACTCTGAGAAGGAAACCTGAGCCTGTTTCGATTGATGAGCCATTGCCTCCCCCAGGCTAAAAGCTAGAAATTTCGGCAGGCTTCGATAATTTCTGACGCAAGATCGTAGCGGTGAAAGGCGGGCATGAGGTAAATTCCACTTGCCCAGCTTTTCATTTGCTCAATCAACTCCAAGGCAATGCGGATGCCTTCCTGAGGGGCGTTTTCGCCTGCGTTCCGAATCCGCTCTAGAGTCTCTTCTTGAATTTGGATGCCCGGCACTTCATTGTGCAAGAAAAGGGCATGTCGAAAGCTATAAAGCGGTAACACCCCCACAAGAATGGGGGTTGCTAATTCTCCGAAGTGATCACGATAAAACGAAAGAAAGGTTTCTGCCTGTTTGGGCTGAAAGACCGGTTGAGTTAAGATAAAATCTGCCCCTGCTTCTACCTTGCGGTGCAAGTTTTTGGCTTCTTGCCTGAAATCCGCCGGCGTAAGGTTCAAGGCGCAACCGACAAAAAATTGAGTTGGTTGCCCAAGTTCCGCTCCGGCCTGATCGATGCCCGCATTGAGATGCTGCTTGATTAATTTGATTAGCCCCGATGGGACAAGGTCGTAATTATCCATGGCGTTGGGATAGTCACCAATGGACGTCGGGTCGCCCATCACCACAAACACATTGCGGATGCCCAAGGCATGGGCGGCCAATAAATCTCCCTGCACGCGCAGGAGATTGCGTCCCCGAGTGGGGAAGTGCAGGGTAGTTTCGATATCGAAAGTTCGTTGAATCAATTCGCATACCGCCCAAGGGCTCATTCGCATCCGTGCCATCGGGCTATCCGCAATGTTGATGACATCTGCGCCAGCTTCGCTGAGCAGGCTAGCGCCGGCAAGTAGCTTGTGCGTGGAGAGGCCGCGAGGCGGATCCATCTCGACACTAATTACAAATTTGCCTTCGCCAAGCTTTTTCGCCAAGCGGGACGGCGATCCGACTTCCGTCTGGATTTCCGTGAGTTCAACCGGCATAGATAATTCGCTAACGGAAGGTGCACAGCCCTGCGTTTGACCATCTAAAGCAGCCCGCATGGCGCGAATATGCGCTGGCGTGGTGCCACAACAACCGCCAATAAAGCGTGCCCCGGCTTCACAGAATGCGAGGGCGTATTCACCAAAATACTCGATATTAGAAGGATACATAATACGCCCCCCTACCTGTTCAGGCCAGCCTGCATTTGGCATCGCAGAGAGCAAAGGCAAAACGCTGCCGCTTGAGGTAAGAGCTTGTGCCATTTGGCGTAAAATTCGCCACACTTGGGCGGGCCCACCAGAACAATTGACGCCAATTACATCTGCGCCATACTCGCGCAGTTGACGAGCTGCTTGAGCCGGGGTATCTCCTAGAAGAGTGAGATCATCACGGGTGAATGTCATCGAAGCGATCAACGGCAGGGAGCAGAGTTCTCTCGCCGCTCGTATGGCTTCCCTAATCTCATTTAAATCACTAAAGGTCTCTAGGATGATCCCGTCTACGTTTGCTTCCAATAGGGCTTCGATTTGTTCTCGAAATGCTTGGCGTGCTTGCTCAATTTGAACGCGTCCAAAAGGGGCGATCCGAACGCCGAGGGGGCCAACATCACCGAGGAGGTAAACTTTCTTCGCAACCGTTCGAATGGCATGACGGGCGATTTCAACCCCTTCTCGGTTGATTCGGCGGAGCTCTTTTTCTTTGCCGTGCAATCTGAGTTTATAGCGGTTTGCCCCAAAGGTGTTCGTTTGCAAAAGGTCGCTGCCTGCTTGAAGGTAGTCGCTATGGACTTGGAATATCAAGTCAGGATTATTAATGTTGAGCGCGTCAAAGCACTCATTGATGGGTACCCCGCGCGCATGAAGCTGGGTGCCCATAGCGCCATCCGAGAGCAAGGGGAGTCCTGTGCCTTGAAAAACTGCTAATAATTCAGATAGAGGGGTCATTTCTCATGCCTTTATCAGTTGTTCGACCCGGCTGCCACCGATGGAGTAATATTTCGCTTGAGGGTGATGTATGATGATCGCAGCCGTGGATTGTTCCGGCACCAGTTGATAGGCTGGGGTCAAACTCATCTCGAATTCTTTTTCAACGGGTAACAGGTCAAAAACCTTACGGTGATCCTCTAAGTCAGGAATCGCTGGATAGCCCCAAGAGTATCGTTTCCCTTGTCCCTCAGGAATGCCCAATTCGCGACGGATATGCCGATGCAGGTACTCGGCGGCTGCTTCAGCAGTTTGAACTGCCAAGCCGTGAACATAGTAGGCTTCGGTGTAGTTGCCTTCCGCTTGAAGTTGATCAAAATAATCCGTGGCTTGGTGCCCGACTGTAACGATTTGGAATGCTACCACATCGAGAATGCCGCTCGAACGGGGAGAAATGTAATCTGCAAGGCATAGGTATTCGTTGTCTTCTTGCCTTGGGAAGCTGAAGCGCAGCAATTCTTCCCATTGATGGGGTTGCCCGACGATCGACGCCGGGTCATAGATGATCAGGTCGTTTTCTTCAGATTGGCAGGGCCAGTATCCATAAGCTCCTTGTGGGTTGAGCCACCCTTGCTGAAGTGCTTGACGCTGCATGGAGGCGAGGCGTTTTTCAAAATCCGCTCGCAATCGCTCCCATTCTTCTCCGTGGGTGTTCTTTGCTCCCCAAGAGAGGCGGAATAGATCATTTTTGAATAGATGCTGAAATACAGCCTGAAGCGGCATGGTGCGTACCAGATGGACACCCCACCGCACACCTGAAGGTATTTGAATCGGTTGAGCAGTGATTGAGGAGCGTCGTTTTGTGTTGGAGGTAGGTTCACTGACCAATGGCCGCGCCAGCTCCCGTTGGGCATCTTGGCGTACTTGCTCGATGAGCGCTTGGCGCATCTCTGCATCCATGAGCTGATCCATGACTGCTAAACCTTCGAAAGCATCCTTGCAGTAAAAGACTCCTGCCTCATAGATACGCTGGTCTTCGGTGAAAAGGATACGCCAGCCAAAGCGACGATTGATGGCTGCCCCGCCGATGAGGACGGGAAATTTTAGTCCTCGGCGCTGAAGTTCATTGACAATGAGAGGCATTTGTTTGGATGTGCTGACCAGTAAGGCGCTCAGCCCAATTGCGTCAGCTTTTTGTTCTACGGCAGTAGAGATGATCGTTTCTGCCGGCACTTGTTTACCCAGATCGATCACCGTGTAGCCATTGTTTGACAAGATGGTCTTAACCAGATTCTTCCCGATATCGTGGACATCACCATAAACCGTGGCTAGGACAATTTTGCCCTTGCTCGTCCCCTCCTGCTTCTCGAGGTAGTTTTCTAAGTGGGAGACCGCCTTTTTCATTATTTCGGCTGATTGGAGGACGAAGGGTAAGATCAGCTCACCAGCGCCGAATTTGTCCCCCACCTCCTTCATGGCGGGCAGGAGGACAGTGTTGAGAATATGGACAGCGATTTGGTGTTGATTTTTGGTGTCCTCAGCCCCAGCCCCTCTCCCAGTGGGAGAGGGGGGAA
>CAKZNJ010000561.1 GCA_937129505.1 uncultured Anaerolineae bacterium
TGAAGATGAATTTGTCTACACCATCCATCGCTGCCCTGTCTGTTGGGGACGCTCAGGGGTGGATAAACCGGTGTGTTTTATCGCTACCGGTCTCTTGCAGGGCAGCCTAAAATGGGTCTCTGGAGGGTTGGAATTTCGCGTCACCGAGACCAAATGCATTGCCATGGGCGATCCCACCTGTGATTTCGTCATCCCGAAAAAGCCCATCAGCTAAAAGCTGCCCCAGGAGGTTGCCCTTCCCAACTCTGTCGAGACATCGGGCTCGTAGGGGGGAAACATGAATTTTGCTGTTGTCATCCCCACCTATAACGAGGCGCAAAACATACCTCCACTCGTGGAGGCGATTCTAGGCTTGCCTCAGGGTTTCCACTTGTTTGTGGTCGACGATAACAGTCCGGATGGCAGCGGCGAACTCGCCGAAGAACTAGTGCATGTTTATCCCGGCCGGATCACGGTGCTCCATCGTCCCGGCAAACTCGGCTTGGGGAGCGCCTATCGCCTTGGCTTCAGGAAGGCGTTAGAATGCGGTGCTCTTGCCATTGCCCAAATGGATGCCGATTTTTCACACCCTCCCGAAAAGCTGAGCGAACTCGCCGATGCCCTTGAGAACTACGATGTGGCAATGGGCTCTCGCTATGTAAGCGGCGGAGCGGTCGATCATCACTGGCCGCTATGGCGCAAAGGGCTTTCCGCTTTCGGCAATTGGTACGCGCGCACGATCTTGGGCATTCCTATCCGCGATGTCACCGGAGGTTTCCGTCTCTGGCGTCGTGAAGTATTGCTCAACATGCCGTTTCAACACAGCAATTCGCAGGGCTATGTTTTTCAGGTCGAGATGGCTTATTTGGCTTACCGATTGGGGTATCGCATTCGTGAAATCCCCTTTTACTTCGCCGATCGCCATCACGGCAAATCGAAAATGTCCTTGCGCATCCAAGTGGAGGCTGCTTATAAGGTGTGGCAAATTCGCTTTGCCTACACTTCGTTACAACTGGCTAAAATCAAGCCGTAATTCTTTTTTCTTCCTTCTCTGAGCGATAAACATCAGAAAGCAAAGTTCTGCTAACCAAGATAGGCTTTATAAACCTGCACCAACTTCCCCCATTCTTCCAACGAGAGAGTTTCAGCGCGGCGGTGAGGTTCGATTTGCACTGCTTGCAATAGGTGCATCACTTGAGGAGGTGGAAGCCCCAAACCAGCCGCTAGGGCGTTGCGCAGGGTCTTGCGTTTCTGGCTAAAGCCGGCTCTGGCTAAGCGGAAGAACAATTCGGTGTCCTCCAGACGGGGTTGCTCGGCGAGCTGAAGGCGCAAGACGGCCGAATCGACCTTGGGTTGAGGGTAAAAAGCGCCAGCGGGGATTTTCGCTATCAACGAGGGTGTGCCGTAAAGGTGGATGCTGAGCGCCAGCAGACTCATTTCACCAGGAGAAGCGCAGATTCGTTGGGCTACTTCGAGCTGTAAGGTGAGAATCATCTGCCGCGGCCGGTGCTCACCTTCCAAGAGATGGCGTAAGATTGCCGAAGTGATGTAATAGGGAATGTTGGCAACTACGCTGTAAGATTGGCTTTTTTGGGGAAAAAGTTCGCCAATCTGCAAATTGAGGATATCCCCTTGGACGAGGTGCACATTGGAATAGGGAGAGAGGATTTCTTGTAAGGGGGGAATCAGATCGGCGTCCAGTTCCACGGCAACTACATAACGGGCTGCCCTTGCCAACAGAACCGTCAGGCTTCCCAACCCTGCGCCGATTTCCAGAACATCCTCGTCGGCTGCGAGGTCAGCCGCTTGGAGTACTTTTTGCAGGCTTGCGGCATCAATTAAGAAGTTTTGCCCTAACCGTTTTTTGGGGCGTAAACCGTAGCGACGCAGAAGCTGGGGTACGGAAAGCGATGACAAGGTATCTCTCTTCACGGACAAGTCGGCTCATCGGGTTGATCGGGCCAGGTGCCAGCCATAAACTTCTCGACATACTCTCGTAAGGCTTGATGATCGGCTTGGATGGCAAAAGTCGTTTTCTTGTAATTGGGATTATAAACGCGCCCTGCTTCCAGCAGTTCGGCGGGAAAGCTGGCAAAGAGGATATTTTCACGCTTTAAGCGGGGCAACAGACAGGCTAATTGCATCAACTGTTCGGGGCTGAGATCGGTTTGAACCGAGCCTTGGAAGGAAGAAATGATCTGGGGAATTCGGGCGAACACAGTCGGTTCTTTGAGCTTTGCCCGCAAGGCGCAAAGGACCATCGTTTGGTGGTCTTGGCGGGCAAAATCACTATATTTCTTGCGGATACGGGCAAAACGGAGTGCTTCCTCCCCATTGAAATGATGCTGGCCGGCGGTGAAGTAGCCTAGGTCGATGGTCATGGGGTCTTCAGAGGTGCCATCTACATCTTCGGGTAAGTAAATATCGATTCCGCCAACTGCATCAACTAATTTGACAAAGGTGTTCATATTGACTGCGCCGTAATGGTCAACTCTTACCCCGAAGTTGAGCTGTAAGGTGCGCGCCAGCAGGCCGGGTCCTTCTCCTTCTCCCTCATAATACCCCATTCCCTTGCCACCGTAGAAATAGGCTTGATTGAGCTTCCCTTGCGTGATGTTGTACTTTGTGTTGATGTCCGGAATTTCGACCCATAGATCGCGCGGGAAGGTAAGAGCAGTTACTTTGGGGGTGACAAAGTCAACCCGCACGACGCGGATGGCATCTGCCAAGCCATATTGATAGGACTGGCCGCTATCGGCGCCGATCGCTAAAATGTACATTAGGGCAGGCCCCCCACATAGAGGGGCGGGAGTGGAGCTTGGGGTTGCGGTTGGCGGGATGGAAACATCAGCAGTTAGAGGAGCACCAGCTTGGGCAGGCGGGGCAGCAGTAGGTACAAGGGACTGGACGGTAGAAGTGGAGGTGGGCAAACCTAAACTTGGTCCCAGCGGCGCCCGCCACTTTCGCAGGAACACAGGGTAACCCAACCCAAAGCTGAGCAACACTACACCGAGCAAGACGAGAGCAACTTTTTGTTTCAAGGTTAACCTTACCTCATAAAAGACGTCTCTATGAGTATAATACTTAAAATCATTAACGGGCATTAAAGGATGTCTCAGACCAAGCCTGCACCTTCCCCCTCTTCCTCGAGCCGAATCAGCTTGTCTCCTGCTGTGCCTGCGTATGGCTTGATAAACCTGCTTTGCATGATCCTGCTCTGGAAGATAGCAGATTGGCACGCCGATCGCCTGACTCTGACTTATGCAACATTCCTGCAGAGCAAAGATTTGCTGAGCAACGGCGTTTATCTCCTTTATGAATGGGTGTTGATTTCGGCTTTAGGTTTGACTCTCCCCAATAGTTTGAGAGCGCTGCATTTCTCAACCAAAAACAGCTTACGCGGTGGCTTTTGGGGTGCCTGGCTGCTCTCCTCTGTTCCTGTGGCTTACCTCCTGCCGGTTTCGCCGCTCCTCGCTGGGTTGGCATTGCTAAGTGGCTTTTTGGCCGCTTTTGGCGGAGCGTTGGCCGCCACCGCCAAAGTGAGGCCGCTGTGGGAGGAGAATCTCCCCCCTTCGCCAGAGATGCGGGGGCGGGTCTTGGAACTTCATCGCGCCTTCCTGGGAATGGAGTTGCCTACCCCTGCTTGGAAAAGAGTTCTCGATCTCACTTTATGTCTGGCTAGCGTCACCCTTGCCCTGCCCCTCGCCTTGCTCATCGCTTGGGGGATTTGGCTTGAAGACCCCGGCGCAATCTTCTTTATCAAAAATTCGGTTGGGAAAGGGGGCAGAAACTTCCGGCAGTTGAAGTTTCGCACCATGATTCAAGGGGCGGAGGAAGGCAACGGGCCAACACTGGCGAGGGAGAATGACCCGCGCGCCTTGCGCTTCGGCCGGATTTTACGCAAAACCGCGTTGGATGAACTGCCTCAACTATGGAATATCTTGCGAGGGGAGATGAGCTTTGTCGGTCCTCGTCCGCAACGCACTGCCTTGGTTGATCAACATCTCCAAGCTCTCCCGCAATACGCCGAGCGCCATCGCCTCCCGCCCGGCTTATCGGGTTTAGCCCAAGTGGCAGGCAGCTATTATCTAACACCCTTGCAAAAACTGCGCTTTGACCGTCTTTATATCCGCCACGCCAGTTTGGGGTATGACCTTCGGCTGTTAGCGGCTGCGTTTGCGCTCACATTTTATTACCGCTGGAAGCGGGGCTGGAATGGCCGCTTACCCCGCCGCTGGTTGCAGCGGGCTAAACGAGGGAAAGGCGACGCCAAGCTGTCCATAGGATGAGATTGATTGCCAAGGCGTTGAGAATTTGCCCGGCAATTGTCCCATATACTCCCCACAGGCGGATGGCGATCAGGCCGAGAGTGAACATCAAGCCAATGGCAGCGAGATTGGCAATAAAAATAGGCTTGGAATGGCGGCTTGCTTTGAGCACCGTTTGGAGTGGCCAGTAGGCAAACCAGAGGACATAAAAGATTACCATCAAGATCACCCCTTGGCTGAAGGCAGTGTAGGTTTCTCCATACAGCAGGTGTAGGATTTGGCGGGGGAAGAGGGCAGCGATACTGAGCAAAGCCAGCACGGGCAAACCGTTGGAAAGGTAAATCAGGCGCAGGAGGCTCTGAAGGCCGGTTGTTCCCTCTTGTTGGAAATGCTGGGCAGCGCGTGGGGTGAGAAAGGTATCTGTGGCGCGCAGGAGGGAGTGAATCGGGGCTACCAGATTCTGAATGGCGCGATAAGCTCCGGCAGCGGCAAAACTGACCATGCCGGCTGTCAAAACCGGGTAAAACTCCACCGAAATCCAATTTGCCATGGTGCTGCCCATCATCCAGCGCCCAAAATTCCAGTTGCGTTGCCAAGCGAGCCAGGGAGTCAAGCCCCGATAACGCCAGACCCGCCGATTTGCCCACAAGCCGGCTAACAACGCTACCGCTGCGCCCCAACCGATTGCTTCCAGCCCGCGAACGCCGCTTAGGGCAGCATTGCTCCCCCACCACAGGAGCAAGCCCAAGCGTGCCAGACTGCCCACCAGCGTGTTCAGCAAGGCAGAAAATACAGAACGGCGCGTATATAGCAGACGGCGCAGAAATTCCTGCATTTGCCAAAAGGAAAGCACAAACCATAGTGTGAAAAGTGCCGGCCCGGCGACATCATTGCCGGTCGAAATCAACAGCCGGCCGCCTACAGCGCTGAAGATAGCCGTCAAGCCAGCAAAGACGAGTTGGATCACCGCAGTGCTGGAAGCATACTGGGCAAATTCCTCTTCTCGCATCGCTGCTCCAAAGACATTCAGCGGTTGGATGATCAAACCTTCCATAGTGTTGCGCACGAAGGTCAACGCCGAGAACCCCACCGCATAAACCCCTAAATCGGTCGGCGTGGCAAAACGGGCTACGATCACTGTGGCGAGGAAGTTGGTCAGGCTGATCAGGGCTTGGTCGGCTGCGGCGAGGTAGCCCTGACGGGCGGTCGCGCCCAACAGCAGGCGGGTTGCTTTTTGTTTCCAAGTCCAAAGAGAAGCGCGTTTCATGCGGAGCTTCTTGGGTAGCGCTGTGGTCTAAAACGGATCTCTGCCGAGAGGCAGTCCCTTTATGCCGAATCGATTTTTACTTGGCCGCAAAATCCGTTTGCAGAATGCAATGACTCGTTGCAATTGGAGATAGAGTATATCACCGATTGGGTTCAGTGGTGCGCAGCGAGCACCATCTGCTGTCGGTAGGGCATCTGTCCCCTTCCGCTATTGCGTCGGGGCGGACATCTGCACTCCCAATAAGTCATCGGGAGGGCAGACGTCTCCCTATACGCCTACGATTGACTTAAAGCGGCTTCGATTTCATCGATGCGAAACTCGACAATCACTTTGCCTTTGATCAGGAACGTGGGCGTGGTTTCATTCCCCTTTGCCCACTGGCGCACCTGCGCCGCCGCATTGCGATCGCGGGAAATGTCAATCTCCACAAAGGGGATTTTCTTCTCGTTAAAGTATGCCCTGGCGCGCCGGCAGGCAGGGCACCATGGCGTGCAATACATAACCACCTCGGCGGTCAGGGGTTCTGGTTCTGCTACGGCATGGGCTTGTTGTGCTTTTGCCAAGAATTCGCGATCCTTTTGGGCTAGGGCTGGCTCGAGTTTATATAGCTCAGCAAACAGCACCTCATTATCGGGCTGATCATCGATCTCGTGCACGTCCACATAGCGGATGACCCCTTGTTTGTCGATGACAAAGATCGCCCGCTCGCTGTAACCTTCGGGACGCAAAACACCGTATAGCTGCGCAACCCGCCCATGGGGGAAGAAATCACTGAGCAAAGGGAAGGTAATACCCCCAAGGCTCTCTGCCCAGGCGTACAAACAATCGCTGCTGTCCACACTAATACCCAGAACCTGGGTATCCATCCGCTCAAAGCGGTCTAAAGCCGCTTGGTAGGATGGAATCTGGGCGCTTCATATCGGCGTCCAAGCCAGAGGGAAAAACGCCAAAACTACGTTTTTGCGCCCGCGTAATTCGCTCAACTGCACCCGCTGCTTGCGGTGATCGAGGAGGGTGAAGTCAGGTGCAAGTTGCCCAACGGATAAAGCCATCTTGTTTTCCTTTCCAAATCATCTTTGACTTTCTGCGATGTGTCTATAGTATAAATCGTGACGGTTTTTCTGACAACTCCCCTGCCGCCGAGTAATCGCAGGCGTTTTCATCTATCCAAAATGGGGATAAAATAAAAGCAAACGAAGGTTATTGTCCGTTAAACTTGCTGGACTAAAGGAGTGATAATGACCCCAGATTTGACCCCCCATTTCCTCGAATTGATTCGGTTAGCCTCCACCGACTTACCTAGCGATGTCGAACAGGCTTTGCGCCAAGCTCTCGAACAGGAGGAGCCAGGCTCTGCTGCGCGCGGCGCCCTAGAGACCATCCTAAAAAACGTCGCCTTGTCGCGGGCGAATCAGACCCCCATCTGTCAGGATACCGGCACACCGATCTTTTATGGCTATCATCCTGAAGGTTGGTCAACGCGCAAGTTGCGCCAACAGATTGAGCGAGCCGTGGTGGAAGCCACCCAAAAATCCTACCTGCGCCCCAATTCGGTCGATTCGCTGAGCGGTAAAAACAGCGGCAACAATCTGGGCGGCAACTACTTCCCCACCGTTCATTTTGAAGAGGTTGATGGAGATGCGTTGACCGTGGACTTGATGCTGAAGGGTGGCGGCTGTGAGAACGTCGGTGCCCAATATTCGCTGCCTTACAATGCCCTTAAAGCCGGGCGGGATCTGGAAGGTGTGCGCAAAGTGGTCTTAGATGCCGTCCATCAAGCGCAGGGGCAGGGCTGCGCGCCAGGCATCTTGGGGGTTGCCATTGGTGGTGATCGTGGCTCTTCTTACTATGCTTCTAAGGAAGTGCTCTTTCGCCGGCTGGACGACGAAAATGAAAATCCAGAATTGGCGCAATTGGAAAAACGGCTGACTGAGGAAGCCAACCAATTGGGCATCGGTCCGATGGGCTTTGGCGGCAAAACAACCGTGTTGGGGACGAAAATCACCACCCTAAACCGCTTGCCAGCAAGTTACTTTGTTACGGTTTCTTATATGTGCTGGGCATATCGCCGGCGCAGGATGGTGTGGAAAGATGGCAAGGTCTCTTATCTCTAAGCGCTCTGACCAGATGTCCCGTCTGTATAGAAGGGTGAATCGTTCCTCAGGAGACACAGAGCACATAGGATGAAGAAAGGACGAAGTGATGCGCGAAATAACAATTCCGATTTCCGATGAAATCATCCGCAGCCTGAAGGTCGGCCGGAGCGTCTCCGCGTCGAACTCCACCGAGGCGTTCTCGATCCCCGGCTCCAGGGAGGCCAGCATCT
>CAKZNJ010000562.1 GCA_937129505.1 uncultured Anaerolineae bacterium
AAGCCGCAGTTACCGGGCGAGTGAAAGTGCCTTTGGGATTGCGATATACGACGATCTCGGGGATTTCTCCAATGGCAACATTGCGCCACGTGATCGCTTGCATATCTTGATAAGCGGTCATAGAGGCAGCGGAAAGCAATGCCACCGCAAGGAATTGGTAAAACCAGTAGAGAATAATCCCACCAGGGAATTGGTCAAAGCCAATAAAGGCTAAATTTCCAACTAAGGTTCGTCCAAAGGTGCCATCATAGACATTGAAGCGTAAAGAAAAAGTGGTCAGAAACAGCGTCGTTAGTCCCCCATAGAACAAGAAGGCAGTCTGAACTGTTCGCCCAATACCTGATTTGCCGCTATAGAAGTTCCAAAGCCAGTTTAGGCGGGGTAAATGCTTCTTACCCCAGCGGATCAGGGGGTAATCCTCGTCAATGACAAACTGAATGCCGTTCGACATCGCCTCTAAGCCGGTCAGGGCAACCATTCCCTTCATGCTGGCGGTTAACATGTGGTAAAGGGCTTGGCCTAAGGAAGCGGGCAAGGTAGGCTCGGACGGGGCGGGTGGCATTCCTCGGGCGTGAGCGAGGATCAGCCCGATTAGCATCGTTAAAGTCAAGCCGACAAAAATCCCCAACAGGATGAACACCACCTGGGCTGATTCTCCTCTTCCCCGAATGGTCAAATACCAGGTAGTTAATGCCAAACCCGCTCCAATCAGGAAATGCCAAAACCAATTGATGTTATATGCACCGATGATGGATAGCAATTGATCGCTCCCCGAAAGGGTGGAAACGACGATGGTCAACACGTAATCTTGGATTAGGACAACAGCCACGATCAGACTCAGCGTAGGGCCCAAGTAACGCATTGCGGCGGTAAAGGAACCTCCTCCTTCGTTAAAGACCCCCAACGAATACATATATAACGACCCGAAAACGAAGTTGGCGAGGGCAATTACAGCTACACAGATATAAGCATACTTCTCCAGCCCATAGGGATGGAGGGCACTCATCATCTCGCCCGTTGCATAGTAATAAGAGGTAAAGTAATCAACGCCAAAAAGGGCTAGTGCAGCCAGCATTCCTACCTGGCCAGCGCCATGGACAAGGGTATCCTCTTGACGTTCGCGCGGGGCAAGACGATAAGAGACAAAGAATAAGACAATCAGTAAACCAATTGCGAACAGCATATCTACCTCGGTATCTGATTAGGGTGCCTTAGGAGCTTTGGAGGGAAAAGTTCAGGAAAGCCTGTTCAAGCATTTTGAGTTGCTTTAAGATATATTTGCGCGTTGTGGGGTTCAATCGAGTATCCTGCGCTACTTTGACTTCTTCTTCTCGAACTGCACGCACCACAAAGGCAGGGATAAACATAATGCGCCCGGCGGGGATCACCACAAAGGGATAGATTTTCATCGTCAGGTCTTGGTCGTCAAAATAGGGCAAGCGGATCGTTAGACCGCGGTTTAAGTTCTGAGCACGGGCGCGCCTTTGAATCGTCTCGATGATTTGACGGGTTTGATAAATAGCCAAGGCGCGGCCCTGATTGATCAACTGCCCTAACATCCCATAGCGTTTTTGCTGGTAGACCTCATCGGCAATCAGGCAAGGGGAAAAAGCCACTGCATAGTGGAGCAAACGCAGATACCGTTGCATGGAGGCAATGTGCGCTTCGGCTTCCTGAACGTTGGAGAGGAGAAGATTGCCGTTTTCATCGAAGGCAATCCACTGGGGCAAAAAGAAACGGCGCGCATAGGGTACATACGGGACAAGGAGCTCTCCTCGTTCCTTTTCCTCGATTTTCTCCTCTGCAATAGCATCCGTTGTGGCTGTCAACGCTGACTCAATCTGTTCCTCTTTTGCTGGGATGGTCGGGATGCTTTCCCCTTCTTCAGCGATATAGCGCACCGAGCGACCTGCGGGGAGCATGTTATAGACGATATGAACCGCCGTGGTATGGCGTAAAAGGCGCGCTGCTTCGCGGACACCCTGATTCTCACTTTGTTCGATTTCAAGCAAACGCTGTTTGGCTATCAGGCGCAACTCTGCGCGACGCAGCCGTTTTGTCCATCCTCCTATCTGATACTGGCGCTGTTCCACAGGAATCGTTACCGTCTGGTAGCCGTCGCCCGCAGCGGGAACAACCAGCCGATCTGGCAAGGTAAAACGCACCTGAGGGGCATTCATTGTAATGGCATCAGCCATATTAGCTGCTTGGGCTTCGATAAAACGTTGCACTAAGAGGGGCTGAGCAGCAAAGAGCTGACGTACTTCTTCTAACTCGCACTGCAGAGGTTCGGTTAACTCAGCAGGAGGTTGCAAAAAGTGGCTAGAATCTTGAATCAAGAGACGGTCTACAGACTCGGGCATAGCTTGTCCTTGCGGTTGATAAAAAACTAATCGCAGATTTTATCACAATTTTCGACACTGAAAAATGTGAATTGTGAATTCGTCTCAGTCAGTAAGACAAAATTTTTTGAGTTTCCTTTATTGACCTAGCTTTCTCAATCCACCCCAGCAACGACAACCATATTTGAACGAGCGTAGCGATGGCGCAACTGACGCGCCGGGCTATACTCCGCAGAGTTCACCCACGCTTTAGCACGTTCTACATCATTAAATTCTAATATGACCAATCGTTTGGGCTGCCAACTGCCTTCTAATACTTCCGTTGCGCCGCCGCGCGCAAGATATTTGCCTCCATACTGGGCAACAGTCGGAGCTGCCAGCCGTTTGTACTCCTCATACCCTTCGGGATCGGTTACCTCAATATCAACGATGACGTAAGCGCTCATGTTCTCCTCTGGTTGAAAAAGTTTGCCAAATTATACGAGATATGCTCCGATTCTGTAAGCAGCGAATCACGCAGGCATGGCTTTTATCGAAGTGATAAAAACTATGGAGTTTTGTTTCCGAAGCGCTGTACTCTTCGCCTGCCCAAATTGCGGGTAAGCATATCCCGAGGATAGGCTGCAGTCCTTTCAACCACGCTTGAGATTGATCAATCTCCCTTGAGGTCAATAAGATTTATAGATTCAGGGTAAAGGCAATTTCCCCGGTTGGCTGCTTCACTTTTTCGAAAAACAATGTGCCGCGGCTCTCCCCCGCTCGGATTCCCAACCAGTACACTTCGTCATTACAGATCAGCACCAAATTCGAGATAGAGAACAATTTATAATAACCGATCTCTACCTTCTCTTTATGCGCCTTGACCACTGCTTCTGTATCGAACTCGCTCTCTAAGGATTCGTTGACGATGATTCGGCAATCCCAGTCTGTATTGTTGGTGATCAGGCTGCATCGTGCAGGGTAGCACGCAGAGGCAATTCCATCTGAAACTTGATGCCAAAATAACCGATCAATGCCACGAGGAGCATCGCCGCCGCCGAAATTAAAGCGGCAGCAATTCGAGAGCTAGCTTCATGATTGGGCATTTCAACCCCTCACACGAATCAAAAAAACTTCTCCAAGAGCCTTATTTCAGTCTCTTGGTAAACGGATTAGCCCAACATAAAAAGCTCAGGACAGGGGGAAATACCTGCCTTACGCCAGACGCTGCAAAATGGCGGCGATTTCTTCCTTGGTGAAAGCCCGCATGGTGGTTGTGCGGATATTCCCTTGCCGTCCTGCACCGAGCAAGAAGCGGTTCATGGTCTCATCATTGGGAGCTTCAGCGATCATAACCGCATCATAGGGACCCATCGTCCACCATTCAGCGACAATGTGCACGCCCTCCCGCTGGGCAATTTGCTCAGCTTGGGTGACGCGGTTCGGGTCTTCTTTGATCGTGCGAATGCCCTGATCCGTCAGGTTTATCAAGACGATATATGCTGGCATATTAACCTCGCTTTTTCAGGAAACAAATGCCCCGCCGCTGCTACGGCTTAACGAACCGTGAAAAATTAAGTTGCCTTACAAAATTCCAACTTCGTGACAGCCAATCGTATTTGTATCTTATCAGAAGAAACTTATCAAGTCAATTGTCACAGGCGAGCATTTAGAGTCTTGACATCGTTTTTATTTTATACTACAATATTGCAAACGTTTGCGCAAAGCATTGCGCAAACGTTCACTCAAAGAACGTTGGCTATCTCCGCTAGAAAGGATTATCCTGCAGTGCCAACCATTCGCGAAGTTGCTGCCCTAGCCGGCGTCTCCCCCACCACCGTCTCACATGTCGTTAATAACACGCGCTTCGTCTCCGCAGAGGTGCGTCAACGGGTTCTGTCTGCCATGGATGAGCTGGGCTACCGCCCCAATGCGCTGGCACGCTCGTTGCGCCGTGGCGAGACCCAAACCCTCGGTTTGATCCTCCCCGATAGTGCCAACCCCTTCTTTGCCGAAATCGGCCGTAGTATCGAAGATGCAGCTTTTGAACTCGGCTATAACGTGATTCTTTGCAATACCGAAGGTGACTTGCACAAAGAAAACCTCTATGTAGATGTGCTCATGAAAAAGCAGGTCGATGGGGTGATCTTCGTTGTCGCCGGCGACCGCAGCGATTCTTTGGTCTCCATGATCAAACACGGCGTTTCGGTTGTCGTGGTCGATCGAGATGTTGCTGGAGTTAGCCTAGATACTGTAATGACCGACAATTATCAGGGGGGCTACTTGGCTACCCAACATTTGCTCTCCTTGGGACACACCTGCATTGGCTGCATCAGCGGCCCCTCGCACCTAACGCCGAGCGCTCAGCGTGTCACCGGTTATCGTCAGGCGCTTCTGGACGCTGGCTTAACGGTCGCCGAATCGCTTATCCTGCGCGGGGATTTCCGCCCTGAATCCGGGCGCAGTGCAGCCAAAGTCCTGCTCAATCACACCCCTCGCCCCACTGCTATCTTTGCCTGCAACGACATGATGGCGATTGGCGTCCTGCGCGCCGCGCGGGAGCTGAGCCTCAACGTTCCGAACGATGTCGCAGTTGTCGGTTATGACGATATCGAATTAGCCAGCTACACCGCACCCCCTCTTACCACAATCCGTCAACCCAAAGCAGAGATCGGACGGGCGGCTGTGCAGCTCTTATTGGAACGCCTGAACCAGCGTGAACTCGCCCCGCGCCGGGAACTTTACCCCGCTACCTTAGTCATCCGTGGCACTTGTGGAGGAAAAGCATGAACGGTCACATCGTGGTTGTCGGAAGCCTAAACATGGATTTGGTTGTGCGTGCGCCTCGCCTGCCTCGGTTGGGCGAAACGGTCTTAGGCAGTGATTTTCGCACCTTCCCGGGTGGTAAGGGGGCAAATCAGGCCGTCGCTTGCGCCAGGTTGGGAGGAAAAGTGAAGATGGTGGGGCGCGTTGGCGCCGACTCATTCGGTCAAGCTTTGCTGAGCACGATGGCGCAGGATGGGGTAGACCTGACTTTTGTGCGCCAAGACGCCGAGGCTGTTACAGGCGTGGCTCTAATCACCGTCGAAGATGGCGGCGATAACGCGATTGTCGTTGCTCCTGGCGCGAACGGCAGGGTTAGCGTGGAAGACGTCGTTGCTTCTGAGCAAGCCTTCGACGGCGCTGCGGTCTTGGTCGTCCAGCTAGAGTGTCCCTTGGCGGCCGTCCAGAAAGCCATCCAACTTGCCCATCAACGCCAAGCCCAAGTGGTGCTCAACCCCGCTCCCGCCCAACCGTTGCCCCAAGATCTCCTCCGCCAAGTGGATTACCTCATCCCGAACCAAAGCGAAATTTTACTCCTGAGCGGCAATGAGGAGCTTGATCCAGCCATAGACCATCTCGCTGCTTTAGGAATAAAAAACCTCGTGGTCACCCTCGGTGAAAAGGGTTCAATGGTGGTAGGCGACAGCACAAAGACTCACCTGCCTGCATACCGAGTGGTCGCTGTGGACACAACCGCTGCCGGGGATGCCTTTGTCGGGGCTTTTGCCGTTGCTCTTGCCGAAGGGGCATCCGTGCTGGAAGCCGCCCGCTGGGGAAACGCTGCCGGCGCCTTAGCCGTCACCAAAGCTGGTGCGCAACCCTCTTTGCCTACCCGACAAGCCCTGCTTGATTTTATGGCAGCCAATCAACCATCTTCTTAATCCAAGGGAGAACTTTACATGAAGAAAACGGCGCTTCTGAACTCAGCCCTTTCCGAAACCATCGCCCGCTTAGGCCATAACGATTTCTTGGTCATCGGTGATGCCGGGCTGCCAATTCCCACGGGGCCTCAACGCATCGACTTGGCCCTCACCCGAGGGGTGCCAACTTTTATCGAGACCTTGCAGGCGGTTTTAACCGAAATGCAAGTAGAACGCTACATTGTGGCGGCAGAGATGGAAAAAGCCAGTCCACACATCTTAAAGGCCGTTCAGGAGCAACTACCCGAGCTACCGTTTGAAAAAGTCCCTCATGAGAGATTCAAGGAACTCTGCGCCATGGCTAAAGCCGTGGTGCGCACGGGTGAATTCACCCCCTATGCAAATATCCTACTGGTCGCCGGGGTGGTTTTCTAATGGAAGCAGTGTTTACGCGCCGCTCGGTTGCTCCTTTTTTGCAGCGCTATGGGTTGCTTATCTCCTTTAGCCTGCTGATCCTCGGCCTATCCCTGCTCTCCGAACGTTTCCTCACGGCGAGCAACTTGGTGAATGTCTTACGGCAGGCTTCGATCAACGGCATCGTCTCGGTGGGGATGACCTTAGTGATCTTAACCGGTGGCATTGACCTTTCGGTTGGGTCTGTCTTAGCCCTTTCGGCTGTCATTTGCGCCAGCTTATTGAAGAGTGGTCTGTCTGTACCCCTTACCATCTTGATCTCCCTTGGAGTTGGCAGTGGACTGGGGCTCATCAACGGCCTGATGATTACCAAAGCGCGCATTCCCCCTTTCATTGCCACCTTGGGGATGCTCACTGTGGCAAGAGGTTTAGCGCTGATGTACACCCAAGGGCAACCTGTAACCGGTTTGCCTTCATCGTTTCGCTTTTTAGGAGCTGGAACACTAGGTCCGATTCCAATGCCGATCGTTGTTGCGGGCACTATCTTCTTGATTGGAATCGTTGTCTTGAAATACACCCGTTTGGGAGAATATATCTATGCGATTGGTGACAATCCACAAGCTGCCCGCTTAGCAGGAATCGCCACGCAGCGAATTATCACCCTCGTATATGCGCTGTCAGGCATGTGTGCTGCGCTGGCAGGGATGGTATTGATCGCTCGTCTTGACTCCGCTCAGCCCATCATCGGGCAAGGCTACGAATTCAACGCCATCGCTGCGGTCGTGGTAGGTGGGACTAGTTTTGCAGGAGGTGAAGGAGGACTGTTTGGCACGTTAGTGGGAGCGTTGCTGATTGAAACGTTGGATAATGGTCTGAACCTGTTGAATGTCTCTGCCCTGTGGGAACAGGTTGTAAAGGGCATTGTGATTGCTCTCGCCTTACTATTGTATAAATCGGTTCAGCGCTGACCGTTTTAAAGTGTGATTACTAGGCAAGAAGTGTCTCAAGAGAAAGGAGGTTGTTCGCCGTCTGATCATTTTATCCCTAGTGAATTTGACACCCAATTATCCTAACAACCTAAATTTTTTACCCTTCTAAGGAGGAGCGAATATGAAACCGATTAGTTACATTCTTTCTATTCTAATTGCAGCAGCTTTGGTGTTGAGCGCTTGCGCGCCCCAAGCTACCCCTACCGTTCCACCGGCAACCGAGGCTCCCGCTGCTGAGATCACCCTTGGGCTAGTGCTCTCGACGCTGAACAATCCCTTCTTCGTCACCCTGCGTGACGGCGCTCAGAAAGCCGCCGACGCAGCCGGCGTCAAGCTCATCGTCGTCGACGCTCAGGATGACTCCGCCAAAATGATCGCCGGCATCGAAGACCTAATCAGCAAGAACGTATCCGCCCTGCTCATCAACCCCACCGATGCCGACGCCGTCGTCCCAGCCATCCAAAAAGCCAACGAAGCCGGCATCCCCGTCTTCACCGTCGACCGCGGCTCTAACGGCGGCACCGTCGTCTCTCACATCGCTTCGGATAACGTCGCCGGCGGCAAGATGGCTGCCGAATTCCTCTGCAACGCCATCGGCGGCAAGGGCAATGTGGTCGAACTTCAGGGTATCGCCGGCACTTCCGCAGCGCGCGACCGCGGCCAAGGCTTCAACGAATACATGAGCGCCAATTGCCCCGATGCCAAAATCGTCGCCCAACAAACCGCCAACTTCAACCGCGATGAAGGGCTCAAGGTCTTCGAAAACATCCTCCAAGCACAACCCGACATCGCCGGCGTGTTTGCTCACAACGATGAGATGATCCTCGGCGCTATCCAAGCCGCCGAAGCTGCAGGACGCACCGGCATCGTCTTCGTCGGCTTTGATGCCATCGACGACGCCGTCAAAGCCGTCGAAGAAGGCAAATTAGCCGCTACCGTCGCTCAGCAACCCGCCCTCATGGGCCAACTAGCCGTCGAAATCGCCGTTAAGTATCTGAGCGGTCAAACGGTAGAAGCCTATATTCCTGTCGCGCTCTCGTTGGTTACCAAGTAAAACCTTCTATATCTCGGATGTGGATCGCAGTCTGATTGCGATCCACATCCCTCTGATGAGAATCCAATGGACACCCCACGATTGCAATTAGAACACATCAGCAAAGCCTTCCCCGGCGTCCAAGCCGTGAATGACCTAAGTCTCCAAGCGTATGCGGGGGAAATTCTTGCCTTGGTTGGCGAAAACGGTGCTGGAAAAACCACTCTGATGAATATCTTGAGCGGGGCTCTACAAGCAGACAGCGGACGCATTCTTGTGGACGGCAAGGAAGTGCAGATTGACTCGCCGCGTAAGGCTCTTGAGCTGGGAATCACGATGATTCATCAGGAACTCGCCCTTATTCCCCAGCTTACCGTAGGTCAAAACATTTTTCTCGGTCGTGAACCGCGCCGCAAAACCGCAAAATGGTTGGTCGATTGGAGAACCCTCTATCAAGAAGCCCAAAATCAATTGGAGCGTCTTGGCTTGGATATTGACGCCCATGCCATCGTTCAAGAATTGACCATCGCCCAAAGGCAGATGGTCGAAATCACCAAAGCGCTCTCTTATAATGCCCGCATCATCGTGTTAGACGAGCCGACGAGTGCTTTGAGCAGTAAAGAGACAGAGCGCCTATTTGAATTAATGCGCACCTTGCGTAGCCAGGGAGTGACCCAGATTTTTATTTCGCACCGATTGGAGGAGGTCTTTGAAATTGCTGACCGAGTGGCAGTTATGCGCGACGGCCAATTAGTCGGTCTTGCCCCCACTGCTGAGCTGAACCGCGAGCGGGTGGTGCAAATGATGGTAGGAAGAGAATTGGGCGAATATTTTCCCAAAACTCAATACCAGCGTGGAGAGATCGTACTAGCCGCACAAGGATTACGGCGTAGAAATGAACTCCATGATGTCAGCCTGGTCTTGCATCGTGGCGAAGTGGTCGGTTTAGCTGGGTTGGTCGGGGCTGGGCGAACGCTGGTGGCTCGGGCTCTATTCGGGGTCGACCGGCTTGAAGTGGGTGAAATTGAAATTGAAGGGAAAAAGGTCACCATCAACAATCCACAAGATGCTATCCGACTGGGCATCGGTTTTGTTCCGGAAGACCGCAAAACCCAAGGGCTATTTCTCGGTCAAAGCGTGCGTTCCAACGTCATCATTAGTCTGCTCAAACGGATGAGTTGGCTAGGGTTTGTCCAGTTTCGCAAGGCAGAAACCCTCGTTGCTGAATTGGTTAAGCGTCTAGGAATTCGAACCCCTTCGATTTTGCAACGGGTGCGAAACCTCTCTGGCGGCAATCAACAAAAGGTTATCATCGCCCGCTGGATGGCGCTTAACCCGAAGATTCTCATCCTCGATGAACCCACTCGAGGGGTAGATGTGCTTGCCAAAGCAGAAATTCATGCCCTAATCAATGAGCTTGCTTCCCAAGGAGTAGCCGTTTTGATGATCTCCTCCGAATTACCAGAAATTCTCGGCATCTGCGACCGCATATTGGTCATGCGCAATGGGCGCATTGTCGCCGAATTTAACCGCGAGCAAGCTACACAAGAAGTCATTATGCGCGCTGCTACCGGTCAACTTGAAACGTTGTTAACAGTCAGCGGACAACCTCAAACAGCCTAACAAGGAATCACCACCACCATGGAAGCCCAGAAACCTTCTTCTCATCTGCTGCAAATCTTCCTCGATCGACTGCGCCAAGGAAGCGTCTATGCTATCCTGCTGCTTATCTTAATCGCCTTGGCAGTGCTTGCCGCTGATTTTTTCACGTTACAAAACCTGCTCACCGTAGCACTGCAAACATCCTTAATTGCCTTGGTGGGCATTGGGATGACTTTCACCATCATCACCGGTGGAATCGATCTTTCGGTGGGTTCAGTGGCAGCCTTGTGTGGAGCACTAGCTGCAGGCTTTGCAGTGCGTCACGGGTTGGGGACATATCCCGCCATCATATTAGCCCTCGGCGTAGGACTGCTCATCGGTGCGGTGAACGGCGCAATGGTCGTTTGGGGACGCATACCTCCCTTTGTAGCAACATTGGCTATGATGGCTGCAGCACGAGGGCTTACTTTAGTCTATACGCAAGGACGCCCGATTGCCGGGTTGGATAAACAATTCACCTTCTGGGGCACGGGCACGCTATGGGGAATCCCCATCCCCGTTTTTGTCCTTGTCGTGGTCGCGTTGGTGGCGAGTTGGGTTTTGCGTAACACCGTCTTTGGCTTACACGTTTATGCCGTTGGCGGCGGTGAAGAGACCGCCCGTTTAGCCTCAGTCGAAGTGCGGCGCACCAAACTTGGTGTTTACCTGATCAGCGGCTTTTGCGCTGCACTAGCAGGCGTTCTGCTGACCGCTCGCCTTTGGTCGGCTCAGCCCAACAGTGGGGTGTTGATGGAGCTTGATGCCATTGCAGCGGCTGTTTTAGGTGGCACCAGCCTAGCGGGGGGCATTGGCGGGATCGG
>CAKZNJ010000563.1 GCA_937129505.1 uncultured Anaerolineae bacterium
ATGTTTTCCTCTTTCATCGCCCGAATCGTGGCAACTGCTGCTGCAGCAGCGACGGCATTACCACCGTAGGTGCCCCCGTGAGAGCCAGGTACCCACTTTTCCATCAACTCCTTGCGGCTGAAAACTCCCGCCAAAGGCATACCAGATGCCAAGCCTTTCGCCACTGTCATGATGTCAGGCACGATATCGAAATGCTGGAAGGAGAACCATTTCCCCGTCCTTCCGAAACCTGCTTGCACCTCATCACAGATCAGTAAGATGCCATGCTCATCGCAAATTTTGCGTAATCCGAGCATAAAACTCTTTGGAGGCACCACATAACCACCTTCCCCTAACACTGGCTCAATCAGGATAGCAGCAGTTTCTTCGGGGGCTGTCTGGCTAGCAAGCAGAAATTCCAGCTCATCTAAACACCAACGACTGGTTTCTTCTTCACCCCATCCATAACGATAAGCAAAGGGATACGGAGCGACAAACACGCCGGGCATTAAGGGTTGGTAACCAACCCGATAAACCGTCTTTGAGGTTGTCAAGGACATTGTCCCGGTCGTCCGGCCATGAAAACTACCTTGGAACACGATAATATTTGTCCGCTTGGTAGCATGGCGAGCCAGTTTGACAGCTCCTTCGATCGCCTCAGCGCCAGAATTGGTGAAAAAGAAACAATCAATTTGGTCGGGGACGATGGTCCGCAATTCATCCACTAATTCAATAATCGGTTTATGTTTGACGATGTTCATCTGGGCGTGGATGAATTTCGCCGCTTGGTCTTGGATCGCTTTCACGACCGCTGGATGACAATGGCCAGTATTGGTAACCCCTATGCCGCAGGTAAAATCGAGATATTTTTCCCCACTTATATCATACACCCAACAACCCTCAGCTTTCTCGGAAACAATGTTCGTATAGGGAACCCATACAGGCGAGAGATGTTGTAAAGTTTCTTCATATCTAGTCATGAGAATCTCCTGTGTTTATAAGCCTATTTGATCTGCAACCCATTCAACCCCCAGCTCGACAAAGTTTGCCCGGGTTGGCAAGCCATCCTTTGTCCACCCCATAATCTGGTAATAAAGATCTAACGCCTTTTCAAATTCTTGTTGATCGATAGCAACACCCGCCGTCGGCCCGCTACCGCTGAGCGGCTTGAAAAACTTTTTCGGGAGTGTATCATCTTTGCGTGAAAAACCCTCTCGCTTATTAAAAGCGCGCATCAGGTTGAGCCGTCGCTCGCCAACTTTCATCAGCTCGTATAAAGAAACATCCCAGCCAGTAACTGCTTTCACCATATCCACGAGTTCAGTAGGACCGTAGAGCGTCCAGGCTGGACCCCAGACAAATTGACATAACTCTAGTGTGTCCAAGATGCTATAAAAAATTTGGCTATACGCAGCAAAACGCACTTTCTCCGCATTCAGACTTCCCTCAGGCGGTGGATCCTTCAAATCTAACTCCGCCAACCGTTTCAAATATAAGTCACTCGTCCCTGCCTCATACATCGGATCGTGTTCGCTGGACTGATGGTCAGCTCCGAAGGGGTTAACGGCGTAAATCACCGCCAGCGATTTCTTGGCTTGGGGCATGTGAGCAGGCGCCTCCTGGTTTTTAACGGTTATGAGGCATTCTTCAGCGGCGGGTCCCCACAACTTTGCCGCCTGAGCAGAACCTTGAGCTAAAACTGGGCCCAACGCTCCACTTACCGTCACGATTTGTCTCAACACATCCAACATCGCTTGGGCGTTACCAAACTTAAGTTCAATCCCGCCCGTTTGCTCCAGCCCAATAATCCCCTTTTCAAAGCATTCGATAGCAAACGCTATGGTCGCTCCACACGTAATGGTGTCAACGCCATACTGGTTACAGATTTCGTTCGCCTTGCTGATCGCAACCAAATCACCAACCCCACAGTACGACCCAAATGTGCTCAAGGTCTCATATTCTGGACCACCATAAAGGGGATCGACTGTCAACGGGCCTTCCTTCACCTCTACTACCCGCTTACAGCGGACGACACAGGCATAACAAGTGTCCCTTTCTTTTAGAATCGTATCATACATTGTTTCCCCACTGATCTGCTCACATAACTCAAACTGTCCTTCGTTATAATTGCGCGTCGGTAGGGTTCCCCATGCATTCTGTGGCATGACTACACTCGCCGTGCCATATTTGCCCAATCCATCCACATCGGCGTTTTCTGGCATCCACTTCGGGCCCAACTTATTGATCTCAGCTAATTTCTTCGGATCATAGATTGCAGGCTTTTGAGTACCGCGCACGGCAATCGCACGTAGATTCTTGCTTGCCATGACCAAGCCCATTCCTGTACGTCCGTTATTGCGGTTGCTCATGCTCACGACGCTGGCAAATCGAACACCCTTTTCGGCTGCCGGTCCAATCTGCAAGACCTCCGCCTTTGGTTCACCGATTTCCTTTCGGATGATAGCCTCCGCCTCCCCCGTCAATTTACCCACTAAATGTGAGGCATCATGGAGTTCGGCTTTGCCATTCACAATCGAAAGATAAACCGGCTTCTCTGATTTCCCCTTAACTACAATGCCATCAAAACCACCAAACTTCAATTCAGCCGGGAAGAAACCACCACCCTGACTATCGCCGATCGCCCCGCTCATGGGGGATTTTGCATTGATATTCACCCGACTCTGGCCTGAAATCGCTGCACCGGTGGTCACGCTTAGCATGACCGTCAAAACATTCTCAGGACCAAGCGGATCAGCTTTGGGCGGCATGTCCTTGAGAATATAATACAATCCCATCGCTGAGCCTCCCATATACTTTCGATAAAATGCTTCTGGTGGCTCCTCGACTTCCACTTGATGATGCGTCAGATCAACATGCAAGATTTTTCCAGCATATCCATAAGACATTTTTTGCCTCCTTTCTAACTATACGAACCATCACTGTTAGGATGACTTTCTGCTTATCACTCGAATTTTATGATTCCCTCTCAAACCTTAGTCTTTAATGTCAGAAAGGCCCTTGAATCCAATTGCATTTGTCATGTCAACTGGATTGCCGTAAATATCCGTCAGAGCCTTGGGTGGATCAACTTTCTGAGTTAAGAGAGAGACCACAATCAAGATTACGACAGATAA
>CAKZNJ010000564.1 GCA_937129505.1 uncultured Anaerolineae bacterium
TGGAGGTGTGTGCTAGTGTGGTAAATGGCTGCTAGTCGGGCAGTCTCTACTTCCATCAAGAGGCGCATTTGTAAGAGATTATCTAAAAAGGGCTGGTCTAATTCGCCGTTATGATAGGAAATTAGCGCCGTTAACATCGATAAAGAACCACTGGTGCGGAAATCGCTGACGAAAACACCGCGCCGCGGCAAAATGGTGACCAACCCTTTGCTGGCGAGATCAACCAGGGCTTCGTGAAGTACTGGTCGGCTGACGCCTAATTGTTGCGCCAGACGCCGTTCGGCAGGTAATGCTTGGCCGATCTTTAGCTTGCCGGAAAGAATCAGCTCTTGCAGTTTGGCAATACAGGCTTCTTTGAGGCTGGGAACTTGAAGGGGTTCAACAAGATTCTCCAAATTTACTCCTCTGGAGGTAGGTTTTCTGGTAAAACCACCAGCCAGTTTAGCCTTACTTTAGCAAAATAATCTGCCAAAATCAAGCCTGACAAAAGTCACTATTTTGGAGGTTATCTTCTCAAGGAAAATCTCGGTCGGCAGCTGCGACGGGGCAAAGTTTAGCCTCTTTCGCCCACAGCGGACAAACCGGGCAGGCGCGTGCGGCGTTCCAACCATTTCATCGCCGCGTCCACTCCATACACCAATATGAGGTAAAGGATGGCAACAGCTAGATAGGAACTGATTGGATCATAGGTGCGGGAAGCAATCAATTTAGCGCGCGTCATCAGCTCTGGAACAGCGATTAGGAATACAACCGAAGTAGCTTTTAGGAGGGAGACCGGCTCGTTCGCCCAAGCAGGGATGGCTAATCGAAGGGCTTGAGGCAAAATGATATAAAACACTGCTTTCCATTTAGACATCCCAATGGCACGCGCCGCTAACATCTGCCCTTCGCCAATAGCGAGAATTGAGCCGCGCAGATATTCCGCTTGATATGCCCCTGAGTTAAGCCCCAGCGCTAGGAAGGCAGACCATTCCCGGCTAAGGGTAATTCCGATGCCTGGCAAGCCGTAATACAACAAAAATACCTGGACCAGCAAAGGAGTGCCGCGAAACAGCTCGATATAAGCGATTGCTAAATTGCGCCAGAACTTGCCTCCATAAGTCCGCGCCAAGGTCGCTGCAAGCCCCAAAATAAATCCGGCAGACACCCCTTCGGCGGTTAGAAGCAGGGTCAATCCCATGCCGCTCAACAAGTCGGGCAAGAATCGAACGAAGAATTCAAAAAAAGAGCTCATTTTTTCTCTTTCTTTCCGTAGAGCTCACTGATCTTACCCAAGAACTCACGCGTACGGGCATGCTGCGGCCGCTCGAAGAGATCTTCGGGTGTACCCTGTTCGACAATCCGCCCTTTTTCCATAAAAATGATGCGGTCGGCAACTTCTCGGGCAAACCCCATCTCATGGGTAACGACCAACATCGTCATGTGTTCGTGGGCAAGCTGTTCCATAACGCCCAACACCTCACCAATAAGTTCGGGGTCTAGGGCAGAGGTCGGCTCATCGAAGAGCATCACAAGGGGATCCATTGCCAATGCGCGCGCGATTGCCACCCGTTGCTGTTGACCTCCCGAAAGCTGGGTGGGATAATGATGGGCGCGGTCCGCAAGGCCAACTCGTTCGAGTTCCAGCAGAGCTTTTTGTTTGGCTTTTTCGGAGGGCATTTTTTTTACTTTGGTAAGCCCAATCATCACATTCCCCAGCGCAGTGAGGTGATTGAACAAAAGGAAGTTCTGAAAAACCATACCGATCTGCTGACGAACCCGATCCTGATCTACCGAAGGGGCAGTGATCTCCTGACCCTCGAGGAAGATTTGCCCGCTGTTAATGGGGGTGAGCAGGTTAAGGCAGCGTAGGAGGGTGCTTTTTCCTGTCCCGCTTGGGCCAATGATAACGATGGTTTCTCCTTTGTAGACATCCAATGAGATATCTTTGAAGATCACGTTCTCGCCGTATACTTTGGTCAGGTTTTTGGCTTGTAGGATATAAGGTGTGTCCATGATTCCTTTGGTCTCCTTTGATCAAGCCATAGCAGTGGGAAGTTTGGTTTTCTCGGCGAGAAGATCCAGCCCGCGATTGACGAGAAAAACCAGGACAAAGTAGATCAGAGCGGCAGCCCCAAATGCCAAAAAGGGTTGTTGGGTGGTTGCACTGAGTTGTTGCGCGCGGCGCAGAATTTCTGGTACGCCTAAAGCATAAACGAGCGAGGAGTCTTTTAAGACGATTGAGGCTCGGCGAGAAATAGCAGCGGCGGGAAGGGATAAATATTACCACTAAAGCCAACTGCGTGTCACCCGAGGCAATCTGCCCG
>CAKZNJ010000565.1 GCA_937129505.1 uncultured Anaerolineae bacterium
TGCAACCCAGCCGCCGGCAGTTCTGCGCAACAGATCATTCAGCTCATTCCTAAGGTTTGGAGCTCTTCCGACGGTGGTAATGCTTTCTTTGCCGTCGACAACGGTGACAGCTGGATTGTGCGCATGCGCAACGGCTCAGACACTAACTTGCAGGGTTCCCCTCATGCATCAGCCATTGCGCAGATCTTTTGTTATTATCCTTGAAAGATGGCGGGCTGATGCTTGCCAGCTTGACATATTGCCTTGTGTCTGGTAAAAGTGGCTTCTTCTTTCATGGAGGATAAGCACTATGCTACGCTCTGTTGTTTTTGCTTTTGTAGCGATGCTGGCAATCACCGGATCATCTTTTGCGCAGGTGGGCAATAGGATTCCGTTCCTCACCCTGCCGGGAACATCTGCGTCTGTGCCCATGACGCAGCGAGATAGCACCAATGGTGTGGCCTCGGCTGTTCCTTCCAACCGCCCAATAACTTGTCCCATTGGTAGCGTCCTCTCGGGTGGGGTGTGTGTGCCAATTCAAAATCTTATGGCTTCGACTCAGCCGTCGCCCAGGTGTCAGCTTTTTTACGCTCACGCGAATGGAGGCAGTGCGAATGGCTATCCATCATCTGGCCATCTAACTGAATTGCGCGGACTTGCTAGCTTTTGGCACTCGTCTAGGCATGGATATGTGCTTTGTACGCCCGGCGCCCCAGACCAGATGGTCCACGATGCGTTGGTGTTGGTGGGATCGGGAGGCAATTTTTTCATTTACACTACTTCTGGCGGTGGTGTGATGGCGCGACCCTGGCATAGTGGGTGGCGATGGTTAGGGCACGCGGGCGGATGGCGAGGCGGAGTTATTGATGAAGCTATTTGTTCATTTTTTTCTGTGCACGGTTGTGGGTCTTTTGCGGGAGGATGTATGTATTTTGAAGACACAGCATTTTCGATTAACCCCGTTAATCGATCGTTTGTTATGCATCAATACAGCCTAAAGAATGAGTGCTACCAACCATAAGTGCTCCTACCCCTACTGACCTGATAACCAGAAGTAATTTGCGGCCAGTCAGTCGCAGCCGTATGTGTCGGCCTGGGCCCGCGCTGCACCACGCCGCGCTCCCTTTGCATTTTTTTGTCTGGCCGCCCAAAGGTAATATAATCCCAAAAAAGAGGGCATGATATGGATTGGAGTTGTATTCGTATTCGGACGTCCGCATGGGCAGCTGTTGTGGCATTGGCGCTGAGTGCTTGTGGTGGCGGCGGGGGTGAAGGCGGGGGCGGCGCCGAAGGCGGTTCGACTGCACCTGGCGTAGATCCCATTCAAACCAGCGTCCCCCCGCCTACTTACTCTGGATCGCTGCCTCAGGCATACAATTTCTTGTCAAGTTCGCTGGCCAACTGTGGTTTTGGCGCCCTCAGGCAAGATTCCAATCTCGATGTAGCCGCAACCAATCATGCCGCATATGTGGCACGATATTTGCGTGAAGGCTATTATCCCCATCTTGAAACCCCTGGCAACCAGGGTTTTACGGGTGTCAATTACTGGGATCGACAGGCTGCGGCTGGCTATGGTGGGCTGCCTGTTGGCGAAGTGGAGGCGGGAATTTATTTAAGCTTTGACGCCGCCGCATATCCTCATATGAGAACAAATGACATTGAGGCTCTTGCGCCATTGACTAGCGCTCGCAGCCTTCTCAATGCGCCCTATCATGGCATGGCCATGCTGCTTGGGGCGCAGGATGTTGGTATTGGTTCCCGATTCAACTGGAAAGAATCAACCCAGACAGGAACAACTGTGGTTGAGGGAACGGGCGCGGTTGTGATTTCGCTGGGTAAGCGCAGCCCTCTTGGTCAGCAACCAAGCGACCCGGATGCCGTTCGAACCTATCCTTGCGAGGGTTCGACTGATGTGGGCTATGAATTGAGAGGGGAGTGGGTGCCTGGCGGTAACTTAGCGCCCGGGCGAGACGTGGGCGCCAACCCATTTGGCACCACCATCTATGCCGTTGGTCGCCCTGAAAGCACTATCTCCATTCAGTCGATCAGTGTAATTGAACTCTCCACCGGCCAACCAGTGCCTGTTTACGAAATTCGCAATCGATCCAATGATCCTAATCCCCAGGCGCATCCTGGTCCGCATATGGCGTATGTCTTGCTTGATCGTCGTCTCAACCCTGGGGAACGCTATCAGGTGAACATGAGCGGCATGATCAATGGCAAGCCCTATACGCGTCAGTTCACCTATACCACCAGTACGCAGGGTGATTTTGTTACCGAATTTAGCAAGTATGCCAACAATCCGTAGAAAAGCTATCTGTGGAGCCATCTATGTTTGCAAAAACTTCTGCAAAGACTTTGATTACTACGCTTGCGCTTGGCCTGTTCGCGTCGCCCTGGGTGGCAACAGCCAAGACGCCATCTGCGGCGCCCAACGCCTCTGCTGTCATTCAAAAGATTCGGGCGCTGCCTGGTTTTCCGGCTATCAAGGACGTTCGGCCTCTGGCTGGCATCAAGGGGGCCGTGCTGGAAATCACGACTGAGCATGGCCAGATTTTCTACACCGATTCTCAGGCGCGAGTGCTTTTTGTGGGGCCAGCCATCGAGGTTGCCACAGGGAAAAATCTCACCAATGCGCGTCAAGATGAGCTGGCTCGCTTGGAGTGGAAAAATCTGCCGCTAGGCGATGGGTTGGTATGGGAAAAAGGCAAAGGCGAGCGTCATTTGGCGGTGTTTACCGATCCGTCTTGCCCTTACTGCAAGCATCTGGAGGAAGAG
>CAKZNJ010000566.1 GCA_937129505.1 uncultured Anaerolineae bacterium
GCAGGAGTACAAGCAGGAAGCTAGTGGAGAAGCCTACTTAACTGGTATTAGCAAGGCAATCGATGAGAACATTTATCAAACTCTGAGCCAATATGCCGCCGTTTACGAACGAGTGCTTGGAAGTGCAATTACAGTTTGACAAAAAGGTGAATTAGCTGGACTCCTCATCTTGAACGCTTTACGGCAGGTGCTGCGCTTGCACACAAGTCTGTATCCAATACAAAGGGATTGTTCGGTAGAGCATGTTTGAGAAAAGTAAACTGGGAAAATCACCGCTGAAAAAGCTCAAGGTGACACCACCGCGCATGATCACTATTCCCGGTGGGGAATATATTCTTGGGATCAGCGATGATCAGATCGAGCATCTCTACCGGACAGAATTATGGGCAGAAGAATGGGTGGAAAAAGACCTGTTTGCCATCGAACAGCCGCAGCATGTCGTTCGGATAATGTCTTTTGAAATCTCCCGCTACCCGGTCACCAATGCAGAATATTACCTGTTTATCTGGTCAACTGGCTATCGGGTGCCCAAAGAATGGAGTGGTTTTCGCTATGCCGAAGGCACTGATAATCATCCTGTTGTCGGCGTGTCGAAACAAGATGCCGAAGCTTATTGTCGTTGGTTAAACGAAGCACTGGGGACAAACTACCGCCTTCTGACCGAAGCAGAATGGGAATGTGCAGCGAGAGGGGGGGATGAGCGCCTTTACCCTTGGGGAAATGAATTTGACCCGTGGCGGTGCAATACGCTTGAAAGTGGTAAACGAGGCACAACACCGGTAGGTGAATACTCTCCAAGTGGAGATAGCCCCTTCGGGGTTGCGGATCTGGCGGGCAACGTCTGGGAGTGGACAAGCTCCATATTAAAACCCTATCCGTATGACCCCCGAGACGGGCGTGAAAATGGCGATGCAACCGCCCGCTTTGTCATTCGCGGCGGTTCTTGGTATTACAGTCATAAACTGGCACGCTCAACTGTCCGGGAAGGTGTCCTAGCTACGTTTACTTCGCCAGCTTTGGGTTTTCGTTTGGGGCGCAGTGTAGAAAGCTAAGTCTTGTCTTGCAATCTAGGCTCATTGCGAGATTTCCAGTACTCCACGATCCCAGGCAATATCGAAATAAAAATGATTGCCAAGACAACAAGGGTAAAGTTATCCCGCACGATGCTCAAGTTCCCAAAGAAATAACCCCCAAAAACGAACAAGGTCACCCATAACAAACCGCCGATGACGTTATAGGAG
>CAKZNJ010000567.1 GCA_937129505.1 uncultured Anaerolineae bacterium
ATTCCTCTACAATGAAGCAAAAGGAGAATTGTCCCTTCATCAGGCATCTACCTATGGAATAGCGCCAGAGATTGCCAGCCTGATGAGGCGCATTTCGGTTGACGATCCAAGATTTCAAAGCACAGTCACAGCTCGCCAAACGCCTCTTTTGAGCGGACACAGTCTAGAAGACGCAGCTGTTTTGACCATCTATAACGAGTGGATCGGTCCTTTGCAGCTGGATTCCGTCCTGACGGTGCCTTTGATTGTCCGCGAGCAAAGCGTGGGGGAATGGATGTTTGGCAGCCGTAAGCCGGACTTTTTCAGCCAGATCGATTTGCAGACCGTCTCTACTGCTGCGTCACAGGTGGCGAGTGCTATCGAGCGGGCGGCACTTTATTCACAAACCGATGAGAGCTTGCGGCGTCGGGTAAACCAGTTGGTGGCAATAACTCGCATCAGTCGTGAATTGAACAGTACGCAAGACCTTGACTATCTGATCGAGCGTGTTTACGATGAAGCCATAAGCACCACTCGGGCGGATTGTGGCACAATTCTGCTCTTCGCCTTTGGAGAGCCGATCTCGCTCTCCTCTGAGCCGCGGGTGATCTTTTATTTGGGAGAAGCACCTCCTCCCCAACTCAGCCCCGAAGAGCGATGGGTGCTGCAGAGGGGCGAGAGTTTCGTAGTGGGAGATTATGAGGAGTTGCAAGCTGACGCTTTGCCGTCAGGTGGGCTGGGCGGTGAGAAGTTCTCTCCTTCTTCTCCTCCCCACGAGGGCATCCGCTCGGCATTGATTGTGCCGATCGCATATCAGGATCAAGTCGTGGGATTAATCCACCTGCACGCTGAGCAACCACATGCGTTCGATCGAACGGCGCAGGAGATTGCCGAGTCGTTGGCGATTCAAGCGGCGATTGCAATTGGAAACGCGCAAAGATACCAAGACGAAGTGCGGCGCCGCGAGATGCTTACCCAGCGGGTGGATACCTTAGCCAAGATCTTTGAAGTTTCGCAATCTATCCAATTGGACCTGCCCTTAGATAAAGCGCTTGAAAATATTGCCTATGCTATTCGTTCGATCACACCTTTTCAGGCAATCAAAATCCACGTCTTGGATGCGGATGGCTCCTTGCTGCACCCGCTTGTCCAGATTGGTCTAGACGAAGAAGAGCAAGAAAGCTCTGTGAAAGGGCAACCGACGTGGGCAGAGCTGCAACCCTTGCTGTTGGATGCCTTTCGGTTGGGCAAAGCTTACTTTATTCCAGTTGAGGATCAAGCTACCGACAAGAACACTGGCTATTTCCCTTACCTAATCTCCCCTGAAGGACGGGATCGTGAACGCCCTGCCTATTTTTCATGGCAAGCGGGCGATCTCTTTTTAATTCCCATTTTCAATCCCAGTGGCTATGCATTAGGATTAATAGAACTGGATAAACCTCGCGACAATCTGCGCCCCGACCGTTCGATTTCGACATCCTTAGAGGTGATTGCCATCCAAGCGGCACTCATCATTGAGAGCCACAATCGAGTGACTCAGCTACAGAGGAAAGTCGATGAACTGAGCATGGAATTGGAGCAAGCCCGCCAACTTGGCTTGGCTTTACGCTCGCAATTGATGGAACAGGTCGAAAACGAGTTGATTCAGGATAGCCAAGTAGAGCGCTACCGTCTATTGGGAAATCGTATCCACACGCTGCTTCAAATCGGCAGCGAACTGATGGACTATGCGGATCGGCATGAGATGTTGCGCGCCGTCGGTAGAACCTTCATCGAAAAGTTGGATTACCAAGTGGTCATCGTAGCCGAAGCCGGTTCTGGAGGATTGCGCCTAATTGATGCTTTGGGGGAGATCGAAGAAGGGGTAGCCATTGAACCATTACTCGGGCAGAGAAACCCCCTCTTGACTTGTTTGCGTTACCGTCAACCAGAAATGGTTGCTTCGCTTCAGGCGGAGGGGCGGTGGCAAGATTCGCCCTTGCTCAACGTCCTCAAGTCCCAAGGGTTTGTCTGCTTACCGTTTCTGCCTCAAAATGGCGACGAAGCCGCCCTCTTAGCCATCCAGCAAAAACCGCTTTTGCCATTTCTAGACGAAGATTATCAAATGTTTGATCTCTTCATGCGTCAGGTTGGATTGGCTTTGCAACACATTCGTCTGATGGAAGAGATTGAACATCGTTTCCAAGAAGTCAACTTTTTGCTGAATTTCAGCCGCCAGTTGAGCAGTCTCGAACCAACCCATATCGTCGAAACCTTGTTGCAATCGTTGCTCCATCAATTGCCGATGGCAGAGGCAGGGATGATTGCGATATGGGATGCGCGCCAACAACTGTTGATTCCCCAAGCTGTGATGGGCTACTCTGATAACGAGGCAATCCGCAGCATTACCTATGCGCCTGGCGCTTCGCTGATTGGCAAGGCATTCAGCAGTGGTGAGGCAGTTTTGATCAAAGACCTAGATTTTGCCCAGCACTATCAGCTCCCAGTGAACCATTTGTCAGCCTATCGCAAGGGCACCAACGGACGCCTGCCGATTTCGTGCCTAGTGATTCCCTTGAAAGGTTCGGCACAACTGTCCCCCATTGGAGTTTTAGTGTTGGATAATTTCCGCTTTCCTTCAGCCTTTAG
>CAKZNJ010000568.1 GCA_937129505.1 uncultured Anaerolineae bacterium
GAGCTGCAAAGCATCGGTAACGACCTTGAAACGCTCGATGTCGGCCTTTTCATAAACCCCATAAACAAGCTCAACAGGGCCGAAGATAGCTCCTGCCGGCACCCGCTCTAGCGTTCGAGGGGTTGCTGCTGAGGTGACACGGTCAATGGCGACTTCGGTCTTGAGTTCACCATACAGCAAATCGGTGCGTGCTTCGATCAAGGCTTCGGCGCTCTCATCGGTGAGCTCGGCATCGCGCACTACTAAACGGGTATGGTTCTCATATTCCTTTTCTGCCGGCGCCCCAAAAACGGTGCAGACCGGGCAACCGCCGTTTTTCTTGAATTCCGCTGTGTTTTGGCAAGTATGAATTGTGACCTGCCCGATGGATTGGTTTTGAGGCAAGCCCCACAACTTCTCCATTTGAGAACGCATCTTGCCGCGCAAGCTGGAGCCGGGGATGTAAGGCCGCTTTGTCAACGGGTTACGAATGACCGCCTTATCCAAGCCACCGATTTCCAAGTCAGTATTCGAGCCGCCGATGTGCAAACCGGTCAGGGCTCGGATATTTGCGGTCAGGAATACACGTCCGTGAAGTTTAATGCTATTACTCATGATCTCCTCCTAAAGATTAATTTTTTCCACCCTTTGCGCGGTGGTAGGCAAGGATCGCTTCGAAAAGGTTCATGAAGCGCTTAAACCGTTCGGTTTGATCATCGGGAGAGGTAGCTTTGACCACTTCGTCAATCGCTTCGCTCAAGATTTCTTTTAACCTTTGAACTTGGGGAATGCGGGCAGTTTGATAGTCCATTTTGGGTTTGAGCATCATCAAACGGCGCAGAGCTTTGTTGTAGTCGCGCTGGTGAACGCTCTTGACGCTCTCCGCTTCCCAAAGCGCTTCAATCTTTCTGACTTCGGTGAAGATATTACGAATTTGCCCGCGAGTTAACTGGTTTTTGACCAATTGCTCAGCCGTTCTCTCGGCGAAGGCGACCAGTTTTTCGCCCGTCGGATCGGCGGTGATGATGGTTTGGATTTCACTCATTATTAACCTCCTGTATCAATTATTGTGATCGCTTGGCTGTTTCCGAGTCTCTAGCATTGCCCATCGGGCGGCAGCGCCCCAACTTTGTAGATTTTGAAAAGTCTCGATTTGTTTGTGCAGTGCGGCAATTTTCTGGTGTAACTGTGGCTTGCTTTTCTGGCGCTCTTCTAGGCGGGTCAACTGGTACGCTCCTAGCCACATCCACCTTCCCCAAACTAGACGACCTCTCTCTTTTCTGGCTTCCTCTTCCATCTGGGCTAATGTCCGCAACGTTTGCAGAATGCTCTTCGGACCACCTTGCTCATCTGGGGTCGCCCCTTGGATCAAACCCTTGAGCAACTCTTTCCGCTGTGCAAGTTCCTCAAAATCTTCCCAGCTCCAGACGCGGTTAAAAAAGCCAAATGCGTTCTTGCCGCCCCTTTTTGCCAAATCCTCGGCTTCGGCAGCATCCTGAGCCGCTTGATAGATAGGATATTTGCCGTCAATAAAAGCCATCCCCCCAGAGATATGCAAGCCGGGGTGGGCGGTATAGCGGTTAAAATCTTTGACAATTTTCTGTGCCAAAGGAGGCACTTTTTCCCAAGGCGCCAGCAAGAAGAGGTCATCGCCGCCGCTGTAAACCGTATAAACAACATCCTGCCATTCTGGCTCTTCCACAATCCGCTTGAGCCATCCTTCGAAAAACAGGCTGATTTGGAAACTGAGCGTTGCCATGCGAGATAGCGAGAACGCTTGTCCCAAACCTTCCTTGAAAACCATACCGAGGTTATCCACGTCCATGCGCAAGACGCCGAGCCGTTCAAAGCTGCTCTGTCCCCGCTTTTGCAACTCGTCGAAGGGTAGCGGTGGTACGCGATGGGGGGTATATCGCAACCAACGCACAACAGGTTGAGAAGCAGGTGGCCAGTTCCCAGATTTGGGATCATCTAATGCCCAGACAATGATTGTTTTACCCTCTGAGGGCTTAATTTCTTGATTCTCTCTAGTAAGGAATTCCACCTCCATGCCAAAGCTCTTCAGAATCTCCAAGGCTGTTTTGGATGGCTTGCCGCCCGCCTCGCCACCTCCAAACCTTAGCACTAAAAAACGTGTATTGGGCAACTCTTTACCGAGGGTTTCAGCGAAAGAGCGGCAAAGGGGACAAATTTTGGATTGAGCTTCCCACTCATCCCATGCCATTGCCCCTCTTTCTTCATCTCCGCACACCGAGCAGGTCTCATCGGGATTACCCCCATAGTCCGGAACTTCAAACACTTGCGGATATAACGCTTGACCCAATTCGGCGTAGCGCCGATTTTTAGCTATAGCCAGCTTCTGATTCAAGATCTGCCAAGACTCGCTCAACCTCCCCACCTGAAAGTCGTTCGCCTCAAGGCGAGTATGGCTGAGAACCAGATAGAGCTGCGTCCGATGCTGAGCGAAAAGAAGCTTACCGATTTCTGCTTGGATTTCGGGAAGCTCCGCTTCAGCCCGCAGGGGAGCAAGCAAATAAAAATGCCCACCGCCGGCGTAAATGACATTCGTATATGGCAGACCCAAGCGCCTCAGCACAAAACGCACCACCGCTTCCGTGAGCAACTGCAGATAGAAGGAGCGCCCGCGAAGCATTTTGGCTGCGCCTTTTGCCGAAATCGTATAAATAAAATCTTGAACGCCAGAAATGTCTCCCCCAACGAGCAGAGCAACCTCTTCTTGGCTTTGTGCGAGGTTTTGAGCGATTCGCTGCAGCTTCTCGTTCTCCACATCCACCAAACAGGCTGCAAGGGCAGCGGTCATACGGCTGTGGTCGTAGAGGGATACATCGGGAATTGCCTTGAAATACGCCGCTGGGATGCACCAGGTATAGCGTTGAAATAAAGAGAGCATGTTCTCGAGGTAACATTCCCCACCTTTGTCGCTCGCAAAAGCTTGTTTGAGCTGCTTCGCTTCGCCACAAAATGCACTCCAGAGCTCTTGATATTGTTTCCA